>NZ_DHEI01000069.1:2214-7647 GCF_002399805.1 Flavobacterium sp. UBA4854 | reverse complement strand
GTTGCAAGAGCTTTGGTAAATGACCCTAAAATTATTTTGGCCGATGAGCCAACAGGAAACTTAGACAGTAAAAACGGTAATGAAGTAATGGAACTTTTAACCGATTTACATGCTAAAGGCGCTACTATTTTGATGGTTACCCACTCTGATTATGATGCTTCTTTTTCGCAAAGAACTATTCACATGAAAGACGGAGTTATATTTTCTGAAAAGTTAAATCAACGTAATGTTGATGTTTTTATGGACGCTAAATAATAAAGTGATGATTAAAATTATTGTTACTGCACTTGTAGTTTTGGTAGAACTGGTGTGCAAAATATTTACTATGATTTAAAAACCGAAAGGTTTGCCAAAAACAACCATATCAACTATAAAAATATACCTCAAAATGATTTTTAACTGGTTTAAAATATTTATATATCATTTAAAACAAAGCAAACTGTTTTCGTTTTTAAATGTTCTAGGATTAAGTATCGGAATTGCTTCTGTTATTTTTGCGATTTTATATTGGAACAATGAAAATGCATACGATCAATGGAATCCTGAAAAAGAGAACGCTTATCTTGTTCTAAACAAAATTGGCTCAGGAGATATTTGGGCAACTAGTTCGATCCCGTTTGGAGAAACCTGCAAAGCTACAATTCCCGAAATTGACAAAGTTTGCTTTCTATACAATTGGTACGAAGATGGCGTTGTTAAATTTCAAAATCTAAAAATATTAGATAAAAAAGTTATTCGTACAGACGAAAACTTTTTTGATTTTTTCCCTTTTGAAATTATCAAAGGAAATAAACAGAACATTTTAAAAGAAAAAAATAGTGTTGCTGTATCTGAAGATCAGGCAAAATTGCTCTTCAAAAACGATGATCCAATTGGCAAATCAATTACGTATGGAAATGGCGATTACATCGTAAAAGCGGTTTATCGTGTAACTAAACCTTCTTCTATAGAACCAAATTATGTTTTTAACGGGGTTAAACGTGACGGTGATAAAGATCAATGGGGGAATTTTAATTATGCTTTAATGGTCAAAGCTAAAAAAGGAACCAATCCTTCTGCTCTTATAAAGAAAATGCAAAATGTAATTTTTATCAACAGAACAGTAAAAGATGCAAAAGCCAGCGGCCAGACTGTAGAACAATATCTAAAAGAAAACGGACAGGTCGAAGTGATGCTTGATCAATTGAAAACCTCTCGTTTGTATGGCACAAAAAGTTCAGGAGGACAAAATTTTCCCGAAGGGCAAGGCAATTTAAAATTGCTTTATATTATGGGCGGTTTATCTGTTCTAATATTATTTTTATCGATGGTAAACTATATCAATCTAGCAACTGCATCGGCCATTAAACGCGCCAAAGAAGTTGGTGTTCGCAAGATTGTTGGCGCAACCAAAAAGCAGATTGTTGCTCAGTTTATTTTTGAAACTTCTATAATAGTAATGCTTGCTATTGTTTTTGCACTTGCTATTGTTGAGCTTTCGTTACCTTATTACAATACTTTCTTGAGAAAGACTTTGACTATGAATGGCGGCGAATTTTACCTGCAGCTTATTTTTATATTTGGATTAGTAATTGTTCTTGCGGGTATTTTCCCTGCTGTTTATATCTCAAATTTTGAAACATTAAAGGTTTTAAAAGGTAATTTCTCAAGAAGTAAAAGTGGTATCTGGATTCGAAACTCAATGCTTATTTTTCAGTTCGGAATTGCAGCTTTCTTTATCATTGGAGCATTGATTGTTAATTCGCAGGTTGATTACATGATGAATAAAGATCTAGGCTTCAACGGTGACCAAGTACTTTCTATTACGTACAATACAAAAGAGCGGTTAAGCAGAACAGATAAATATTTAGCACAGAAACAAGAAATTAAAAAAATCCCAGGAGTTGTAGATGTTACTACATTTGCCGGCACTTTTGGAGGCAATTCTGGATCAAGTTCAGGATTTAAGCATAATGGAATTTTTGTACAGCCAAAAAACATCGAAATGGATTTTGGATTTCTTGAAATGATGAAAATCAAAATCACCGAAGGACGCGATTTATCTCCTCAATTTGCATCAGACACGGTAAGTGGCATGCTTGTAAACGAAACGCTTGCTAAAGAACTAAATCTTAAGAATCCAGTGAACACTATGATAACATCGGGCTGGAGTATTGGCAGCGATGATAACTTAAAGTTTAGAGTTGTTGGAGTTGTAAAAGACTTTAATTTAATCGATTTGCAGAATAAGGTTCCGCCAATGGTTTTTATTAGTTTAAAAACGTTAAAATGGAATAATTTCAATAGAGTGCTTGTAAAGGTTTCTCCAAATAATTTAACAGAAACGTTAGAAAAATTGAAATTATATTGGGAGAAAAACGTAAACCCAGACTATCCATTTGATTACGAATTTGTTAACAAAGGATTTGCAAAAACTTATGAAGAGCAAGTCAAGCAAAAAAACCTTTTTTTCATCCTAAATTTGGTCGTAATCGTAATTGCCATATTTGGATTGTTTGCTTTGGCATCATTTTCGATGGAGAGAAGATTGAAAGAAATCGCCATTCGAAAAACATTAGGAGCTGAAACAGATATTCTCCTAAAAGAATTGTCGAAACAATATATTGTTTACTGTTTTATAGGATTTGCAATCGGGATTGTTCCTGCTTATATATTATTACAGAAATGGCTGGAAGATTTCGCTTTTAGAATTGGAATATCGACTATTCCTTTCATAATTGCCTTGATTTCTCTTTTGTTCTTAACCTTATTTATTGTTTTAACAAAAGCATTTCAGGTAACCAAGATCGATATATTAAAATATTTAAAATACGAATAAGCTTGTAGACCATTTTTTTTAAAGAAGCCCGACAGATTTTTTTTAAATCCGCCGGGCTTCTATTTTTAATCTTTCATCGTTACAGCATCGTTATAGATCAGTTTGTCTAGACTTTGGTCTCGATCGTATACATCTGGAAAAAAATTGACTTCTCCGTTATCCTGAACCCAACACGTAAAATATCCTATGTAAACTGGAATTTTGCGTTTAAGCATACAAGTTGTTTCTTTTTCTCCACTCATAGCGCTTTCAATTTTATCTACCGGCCAGTCTGGATCGTCTTTTAAAATATGCAATGCAAGCTGTTTGGCTTCTTTCACATTTATACAACCGTGGCTGAAAGTACGTTTTTCAAATTCGAACAAACTTTTTGCAGGCGTGTCGTGCATGTAAATATCGTTCGGATTCGGAAACATAAATTTTACTAATCCTAGAGAATTCTTTGGTCCCGGTTTTTGTCGCACTTTCCCTCCATTCCATTCCATATTATGTTCTGCGAGATAGTTTTTATCACTTGCCATCTGGAGTTTTAATTCATTTTGAATAATACTCGTTGGCACATACCAATAAGGACTAAAAACAATCCGATCCATATTGCCACTAAAAATTACAGTCTCACTAAGCCTGTTACCAACAAAAATATCCGAAACAAGATCGTATTTTCCGTCCTTAACATAGAATAATCTAAATGAAGGGATATTTACCATGACATATTCTTCAGCTTTTGCCAATTTGGTCGGAATCCATCTGCATCTTTCCATATTCAGCATAATGGTCCTGATTCTTTTACTAATCGGCTCATTCATCTGATTGATAATATCTCTTGTTAGGGCATAATTTATTTTTAGATTATATCTTTTTTTATAATTTAAAACTCCCGCCATCAATTCTTCATCATAAATATCACTTCCAGAATCTTGTTTTAAATCTCCAACTACAAATAAGCGATTTCTAATTTGTTTTATAGCAATAGCTGTATCGTCTGGTCTTAAGTCTTTAAAATTGAGACTATCAATTGTAATTTTCTTCCAAAGATTATCGGTTTCTATTTTACGGTATTTTTTAAGTGCATCTTTCAATTTGTAATATTGGCTGAATAACAGATTATCATCTTCATTTAATCGATCTGTATCTACCATTAATGAATCTAGAATGTGAGTATACGAAATAGATTTTGCAGGCAAGTACCATCCTATTTTTTTCAAAGTCGCAGGATCTACTCCAGAATACACGTTGCTGGCATAAAATACATACATGCTTGTAAGCAGTAATTCGGTATCAAGCTGTGGTGGTTTGTTTGAAGAACTTTCATTAAAAGCCTCATCAATTTGCTCTTTGTAAGGCATTTTCTCTTCAATACCTTGATCTTTCAGAACATTTACTTTCTGGTACAATAAGGATCCAAATTCGGTGATACTTTTATCATCATACCAAATAGATTTATAGTCTTTGGCTTTGTAAATACCCTCGACATCTTTCTGATATTTTTTAAGCTTAGGATATTTTTTAAAAAAAGCATTGATTGAAGCGGCATCGAGAGTAATGACCGAAACAGCTTTTCGATTTGTTAAATCAGTATTGTTTTTGGCACTGTTGGATAATGAATTGAATGAAAATGCAAAAAAACCGACTGTAACAATAATTAAAGAAAAAGTAAAATTTCGCATATTTTTAAAGTTTTAAATTAGTGGAAATAACTTTAAAAAAAATACCGAAAACCCAATAAACACTCTAAAAAAATCTTAGTTTTCACATATTTTTTTCATCTCTTGCAATCATCGATTTGGGCTATCAAATATAACGAAGTTTTGTGAGAATTTTATTTAATTGAAAGAAAACTTACATAAAAAAATATTCATTTAAATAGAAAAACTTTCTCAAAGCATCAGAACACTAATCATTCTTAATTATGATTTTCAATAAAAAATACTTTTGAATAATTTTGAATAATCTCAATATCAATAATTACAATTCAAAAACGCTTAATTTCCGAACTTAATCTGTTATCTTTGCACCCTGAAATCAGTTTAAATAAATATAATCTTATAAGACTGTTTTTAGAGAATAAAAAAATAGCCCATTACAATGAAACTAGATAGAAAAGAAATTCTAAAAGCTTTAGAGACAATCACTATTGCTGGAGAAGGAAAAAATATGGTTGAAAGCGGTGCCGTAACCAATGTTATAACATTTGGAGATGAAGCTGTTGTAGACCTTGTATTGCATACACCTGCTATGCACATCAAAAAAAGAGCAGAAGATGATATTAGAAAAACAATTCATGATTTAATATCTCCTGATGCTAAAGTAAAAGTAAACATTAAAGTAGAAACTCCAGAGAAACCTGAAATTAAAGGTCGTGCAATTCCTGGAATTAAAAATATTATCGCTGTTGCTTCTGGTAAAGGAGGAGTAGGAAAATCTACTGTGACTGCAAACTTGGCTGTTACACTTGCAAAAATGGGCTTTAAAGTTGGGGTTTTAGATGCTGATATTTACGGACCTTCTATGCCTATTATGTTTGACGTTGAGAACGAGAAACCTGTTTCTGTAACCGTTGACGGAAAATCAAAAATGAAGCCTATTGAGAGCTATGAAATCAAAATGCTTTCAAT
>NZ_DHEI01000069.1:0-2038 GCF_002399805.1 Flavobacterium sp. UBA4854 | reverse complement strand
GATTGGGGAGAATTAGATTTCATGCTTCTTGATTTACCTCCTGGAACTGGAGATATTCACCTTTCTATCATGCAATCGCTTCCAATTACAGGGGCTGTTGTAGTAAGTACTCCACAAGCAGTTGCTCTTGCAGATGCTAAAAAAGGTGTGGCAATGTTCATGCAAGACAATATCAATGTTCCTGTTTTGGGAATTATTGAAAATATGGCGTACTTTACACCAGAAGAATTGCCAGAAAACAAATACTATATCTTTGGACAAGAAGGTGCTAAAAACCTTGCTGAAGATTTAGACGTACCATTTTTAGGAGAAGTTCCAATTGTACAATCTATTCGTGAAGCAGGCGATTATGGTCGTCCAGCTGCATTGCAGACTGCCTCTCCAATAGAAAAAGTTTTTGAAGCAATTACGAGAAATGTTGTACAAGAAACAGTAAACAGAAACGAAAGCTTACCAGCAACAGAAGCCATCAAGATTACAACAATGGCAGGCTGTTCGGCAGTTAAAAAATAATTAGATAATTGAGATAATGAGATAAATTAGATAACTTTAAAGATTTTCTAATTGGCACATTTTCTAATTGACACATTAATATTATGACAACAGAAGAATTAACAAGTAATGTTTTATTGGCCTTAGATGAGATAAGACCATTCTTAAAATCTGACGGTGGAGATATTTCATTAATTTCCATTGAAGACGACAAACATGTAAAAGTTCGTTTGGAAGGAGCTTGCATCAGCTGTAGTGTTAATCAAATGACGCTAAAAGCAGGTGTTGAAACAACTATCAAAAAATATGCTCCGCAAATTGAAACTGTGGTAAATGTAATGTAACAAAATAGTGTCTTTTTTCAGAATCGAAACCTTCACAGTTTAACAAGAATAATAGGTGTTTTATTGTTTGATTAATAAAATGACAAAAAAGCACCCAAAAAAAGACGTTTTTTATTATATTCATAAAAAACAATATAAAGATTTAAGAGTTTCCGTTAAGGAATTGTTACAATTTTAACTTAAATTTGTCACAAAACCCTTAAATCTAAAACTATGAAAAACTATTACGCTCTTTTTTTATTATTGTTTTTTGTTTCTGTAGATTATGCCCAAAGTAAGAATGTTGTGGTTGACAAGGCTTGGGTAAGTGAATCTGAAGAATGGTCTGATTTTCAATATTCAGGTAAGATTGTATTTTCAATCAACCCAAATGAAGAACCAGGATCACTACGAATTGGAAACTACGATTTCTTATATGATTTTGTAGAAGGAAAAGCAAAATTTACAATAAAATCGACTTACAGCTCGGCTGAATTTTCTCATCCGAGAAAACTTTCGGCTTCGACTGATAAACAAGGAGTTTTAAACACAACTTACGAAGGAACATTGGTTTTCCAGTCTGACAGAGATTATTATTCTGTAATTGCAGTGATTACCATTCTTGAAAAAAATGACAACGTTCTTGGCGTAAAAATGCGCTTAAAAGACAATAACAGAAAAGAATACGCATTTAGTACTAAACCTACTAGCTAATATAAATTAGGATTTTTTCACGTTATCAAATCCTGCCAAAATTCCAATAATTAAAATGGATGTATTAATTAAAATTAAAGATCGAGAAGGAGTTATACACGAATTACAAGCTCCAACTGATATGGCAATGAATATAATGGAGTTATGCAAAGCATACGAACTTCCTGTTGAAGGAACCTGCGGAGGAATGGCCATGTGCGCTTCTTGCCAGTGTTATGTTCTAAATGATGTTGCATTACCAGAAATGGGTGACGATGAAGAAGCCATGCTTTCAGAAGCATTTTATGTTAAGTCTAATAGCCGTTTAGGCTGTCAGATTCCAATTACTGAAGATTTAGAAGGATTGGAGTTAGAATTGGCACCAGAATACTAAAAAAATCCAATATTTTAAAATTCCAAATTCCAAAAAACTATAGCAGTTTAATGGAATTTGGAATTTTTTAATTATTTCCTATTCCATTTGGATCAAAAGGTTCAAATTCTCTCTCAGAAAATGCTTCTGTTAAAAT
>NZ_DHEI01000145.1:21750-21994 GCF_002399805.1 Flavobacterium sp. UBA4854 | reverse complement strand
GGAAATTTAATAAACCAATCAAATGTCCCTAGGGGATGAAACCAAAAAAAATATTTTTTTGTCTACCGATAAGATGTTCCTATTGGAACATTTTTTTGCCTTAAATTAACATTCTTATGTCTTTGAGAAGGCATATTAAAGGCGATTATTTTTAAAATTCGTATTGGTGAAAAAAGGAATGTTCCGTTAGGAACATCTCATCGGTAGAACTTTAATTAATTATGTTTTTTCGTTCCGTAGGAAC
>NZ_DHEI01000145.1:15480-21628 GCF_002399805.1 Flavobacterium sp. UBA4854 | reverse complement strand
TTGGTAATGGCAAATACATACACACAATTGCATATACAATTTGTATTTGCGGTGAAATACAGAAAAGCATTAATTGCAAAGGAGTGGAAAGACAAATTACATCAATATATTACGGGTATAATTCAAGCCAATAGTCATAAAATGTTATGTATTAATAGCATGCCAGATCATATACATATTTTTATAGGAATGCGTCCCACACAATCTATTTCTGCGTTGGTTCAAAATGTAAAAACAGAAACCAGCAAATGGATTAAAGAACAAAAATTGTCACCAGATTTCTCTTGGCAAGAAGGTTACGGAGCATTTTCATATTCAAGAAGCCATGTGCCTAATGTCATTCGATACATTCAAAATCAGGAACAGCATCATAAAAAAGAAACATTTTTAGAAGAATACCAGAAACAACTGAATGCTTTTGAAATAGAATATGATAAAGAGTATATTTTTAAAGAACCTCTTATGTAAGTTATGAATGATGATATAAAAGAATACAAAGCAAAATTTGGTAGTCGAACTTTATGTGATGGACCAGAAAATGATTTTTATTGGATTGGTTTTGTGTATAGTTCTGATGGTTTGTTTTTAGAAAAAATTCCAATTTATATTTTCACTAAAAAGCAAAATTTATCAAAAGAAACTATAGGGTTTGTTGAGATAATAATTTGAAACATTAATGAATATTTAGAAAAGTCTATAGTATTTATTAAACAGACACTCATAGAAAATAGTCAAGAATATAAGATACAAGAGAAAGAAAAAGAGCTTTTAATTAATGAAGATATTTTACCTATTGATCTACCAGAATTTACTTTTTGGGAAAATTCAAATGAATGGATGATTCGATTTGCGGAAGGAAAGTTTAATATTTGTGATCCTTTAGGTATTGGAATTACTTTTAAAATAACTGAACCATTTAGTGTAAATAATCTTGAGGATTCTGAATTTATTGGATAGATTATTTTTTAAGAAGTTAAAGAAATAAAAATCCGTAAAGAAATTGAACTTTACGGATTTCTATTTTTTGAATTTTAAAGATTATTTTCTATAGTAAAGCGAACCATTTTTTATCGTCTTTTTATCCAATTTTCCTTTGCTGGATAATTTCTCTAGAATAATTTTTGCTTCGTTCACTGAGATATTGTGAATAACAGCGTATTCCTTTGGAGCAAGTGTTGGATAAATTTCAAAAACAGACAATGAATTTTTATTTTCAAACTTTTTCGCTTTAGCATCTGGAAATAAAGCCACTAAAGCATTCTCATAAGTCTCATAAGGTTTAGATCCATAAACAGTTAGCTGATTATTATTGGCGTCGGCTAGAAATAAAGTTGGAAAACCTCGTACGCCAAGTGTTTTACCTAGATTTAAATCTTCTTGAAAAAGCTTTTTAGCATCTCCATCATAATCTGTTTTTAGTTTTTCAACATTTAATCCTGCATTTTTTGCTGCTTCGGCAATGTTTTCCCATTTGGCTATGTTCTTTTTGTTTAGATATAATTCTTCTCGAAGAATACGCATAAATTTTACAGCTTTTTCTTTACTCTGCATTTGTGCCGCTTTCATGGCAATACAGGATGGATAAGATGAATCTAAAGGATCTTCAAGCCAAACATTTCCATCAATTGGCATTTCGTAATATAAACTCGCCTCGTCCCAATGATGCGCCACATCAGAAGGTTTACTTATTCCGCCGCTGTTATAACTCCAATCGGGTAATAAACCACCCATTCGGTAATCAATTTCAAAATAATCGCCATACTCTAATTTTAGTTTTCTAAGCTGAGGTTCAATTCCCCAGCAAGAAGAACAAATTGGATCGGTGTAGTAAATTATCTTCACAGGTTTGCTTTCTGTTGGAATGGCTGTTTTACCATTCAATTTTTCGCCGGCAGGCATCTCGCATATTCCGCTTACAGGATCGCACATTAGCGGATTTGTTTTGTCTTCACTCATTTTAGAATTCGTTTGCGATTGACAGCTTACACTGCAAATCAAGATTAATAGTATCGACAGTATTTTCATAGTAATGTTTAAAAGGTACTCTCGGATTTATGAATATGTTGCAAAGTTGAGCCGAATATCATCGTAAGTCAATTAGTCAAAAAAACATGACTAGAAAGTACATCCTAGTTTTGAGAAATTGCTTTTGCAAAAAGTGGGATTATTATTATAAAGTAATTGCAGGCTTGTAATTAATTGTTTATTTTTCACTTCCTAAAAATAGAAGCATAACATGAATTATATTCAAAAAATTAAACGCCTTTACAACCTGTCTGAAAATGAAAACTACGGATTTTCAGAAGATCAAATTCTCAATCTTGAGAAAACATTAGATGTAAAACTTCCTTCAAAATTCAAAGAGTATTATCTGGAATTAGGGAAAGAGGAAAACCTTAATTACTGCTTTAACAGACTTTTGAAACCTGAAAATGAAATCGGATTTTCTGATGATGATTTTTTAGTTTTTTATGAAGAAAATCAGAACGTAGCTTTTTGGGGAATTAAAAAGGAAGATCTATCGCAGGATAATCCACCAGTATATGGTAATTACGACACAATAGAAAAATCGGATTGGGAGATTGAAACTAAGACAATCGAAGACTTTTTTTTGCTAATGACTGTTTTCAACGGTACTCTGGGCGGACTTCAATTTAACGGAAACTATTTAGGAGAAATTGACTCGCAAATTGTAAAGTTTGTAGAAGAAAATTATACACTTGTTCTCGAAATCAGCAGAGAAAATCAAAAAGTATATACAGATGATTTTTATGAGGTAATCAGTTTGTCATTCGATCAAGTAAGCAATTGTACAGGCGCTTTTATTGGATCAAGCGATCAGGAACGATTTGATGCTGTTTTGGATAATATGGATATAGATTGGTCCTATCTTTCTTATGACGATGAAGAATATGATGAGGATGATGAATAGTAATCAAATTAAAAATGTCATAATAAAATAGAGAATGAGAGAATTAAATTATTTAGTAAAAATAGAAGGCAACGAAGCGCTTTTAGAAAAATTCGTTAAAGCGATTGATAATAATACTGTTAAAATTGATAAAGCATATCCAAATCCGTACGTATTAGATTCGGGAGAAAAATTTCTTCTAGATAAAATCATTGAATATTTTTTTCAAACCAGATCTTTCTCAAAAGAACTTTACATTTCATTTTTTGAAAAATTAAGAAAGTTAAACGGATTTGATAGTTATTATTATTCACTTGGAAAACAAACGGAAAAGTTGGTTTTTGATACTTTTGGAAGAGTCAAAAAAGGTAATTCCAACATCTCTAAAACAGAAGAAAATCTACCAAAGACAATTTTGACGGAAAATGAAAAAGAACTTTTAAGTTTTTTATGTTATTTGGCAGTTTCTCACATTAAATATGGGCCAAGTTATGCCTCGGTTACCGCAAATGAATATTTTGATATCGTAACTGAATTAGGTTCTGATGAAGTAGAACAACTTAAAAAGTACGGAACAGGAAAGCTTTCAAAAGAGCTGACAGAATACAAAGACAAAGATTTTGTGGGTAAAGCAAATGATGTTTTTGCTAAAATAAGTCTTAAACTGATTACCGAAACAGAAGAAAGTTATGCAAAAGCACTAAATTTCGTTAACAATCTTCTAAAATCTGATTTTCCTAAAAGTTTTGAAATTAGTTTTTCGTCCAAAACAAAAGAATTACTTCCTGTAAAAGGGCTTCCAAAATGCGGACAGAATTATTTTTTTGCTGGAGCGGTAAAATATCCAAATCTGCATAATGGTATTTTAGAATATATTGCTCTTACAAAAACGAAATACGAATGGTACACCAATCTTGAAGCCGAAAATTGTGCAATGCCATCTACTTTTGCTGTTTTTGCTTTAGGATTACAAGATGAAAAATATTTTGATACGCTGATCGATTATTATAAAAAAGTTGATGGTGAGCATCAGTCTATTCACGAGAAGTTTACACCTGTATTTTTAGAGAAATTCGGCATAACTGAAAAATCCATAAAAGTCTTTATTAATGCTGTTTTATCAATGCAGGAACATCCGCATAATAAAACTTTCGTTTCTTATTTTACAAATGAAAATAGCTTGAAGTTATTATTGGATAGTAAAGAGAATTTTGTTTCGGATTATTTTACAGAAGAGGATTTAAAAGAATATTCCAATAGTGGAGAGAATCCTCAGGAAATGGCTGATTATTGCTGGGGAAGTATTATGTACACCATTTTTGGGCAAAGCGAAGGTTTTGCTAAAATTAGCAAACAGCTTACGGATTCAGAAAGAGAAATCTTTGAAAAACTTTTGTAATGAAGCGTTATGAATAGGCAAATACAAATTGAAGAACTCAGCGATAATACTTTTTTCTGGAAATATTATTTCTGTTGGTCAAGAGGCTATGATGAAAAAGAAGAAATAAATATTGATGAGGTTTTGGAAGTTGTGGAAACTAATGAAACGGAAGCTTATGAATGGGAATGGAAGTTTTTTAATCAAAATGATATTGAAGAAAATCCCAGATATGTTGAGGGCAAAATAAATGATAATTTAAATTATGCTATTGAATTTGCCGAATTTGAAATCAATTTTTTTCTTAATGATATTTACATCGGCAATTTAGGAGGACATTTTGAAGCTTGGTTTTTTACTTTGGATGAATTATTGGCTTTTGAAAAATATCCTAATCTGTTTCTTCTTTTTCTACCAATGACGGGAATACAAGAAAATGAAAAAGCTGTTTTAAAACCCATAATGGTAAAACATTTAAATGCAATTCCAAAGTTTGAGGAACATTCAGAATATATCTCAAGCTGTATTTTAAATGGATTAGTAATGCAATCTCCATTTCTAGAAGCAAATGACATTGGATTGACAAATACAGAAAATCATAGCGTAAGAAACATAACAGATTACCCACGCTATAAAGAAGATGTGACGAAATTGAATAAAATTTTGTTTTCTTTTATAAATGAGCAACTATAGGAAACTTTGTTCCTTTGCAACTCTGGACCTTTGTCACTTTGCTACACTCATTAAACTTTCATTAACAAAAACTAATTTATCATTATTTTATATTTGTAGGAAACAAATTAATTCTAAAGCATTCTTCTCATGAAAATAAAGCCTCTTTTCTATCTATTTTTATTCGGTATTATTTCAGTTTCGGCTTATAGTCAGAATGTGAAACTGATAAATATTAATCAGCTTAATGAGAGAATCAAAAATGGCAAAGACAGTACGTATGTCGTTAACTTTTGGGCGACTTGGTGTGCGCCTTGTATAAAAGAACTGCCACATTTTGAGAAATTAGGAGCAGAGTACAAATCAGAAAAACTGGCTGT
This sequence comes from Flavobacterium sp. UBA4854, assembly GCF_002399805.1. Classification (NCBI taxonomy): domain Bacteria; kingdom Pseudomonadati; phylum Bacteroidota; class Flavobacteriia; order Flavobacteriales; family Flavobacteriaceae; genus Flavobacterium; species Flavobacterium sp. UBA4854. The sequence goes on along the minus strand of NZ_DHEI01000145.1, from coordinate 16,287 downwards.
TTTATTGGTGAGTTTAGATTTTAAATCGAAATTAGAATCAAATGTAATTCCGTTTGTGAAAAGGAAAAATCTAAAGAATGAAGTGTTTTTATTAAACGAAAGTAATCCTCAAGAATTTATTGACAGAATAGATCCAAGTTGGTCTGGAAGTATTCCAGCAACGCTTTTTATTAAAAATGATAAACGAAAATTTGTTGAAAGCGAATTTACCTATGAACAATTATTAACTGAATATAAAAAACTGTAAACCATTATGAAAAAAATAATCTTATTACTAGCATTAGCATTTTCTGCTTTTCTTTCGCATGCACAAAGTGGCGTAACACTAAAAGCGGGCGATGCAGCACCAGATTTCAAACTGAAAAATGTGGACAACAAAGAAGTTTCTTTCGGAACTTTTAAAGATGCAAAAGGATATATTGTTGTTTTTACTTGCAATACTTGTCCATACGCGATTGGTTACGAACAGAGAATTATCGATTTGGATAAAAAATTCAAACCACAGGGATATCCTGTAATTGCAATCAATCCAAATGATCCTGAAGCTTCTAATGCAGATACTTTTGCAAAAATGCAAGATTTAGCAAAAGACAAGAAATATCCTTTCCCATATTTATTTGATCCAGGACAAAAAATTACTGATGAATATGGAGCAAAACGTACACCTCACATCTTTATCGTTTCTAAAACGACAAAAGGAAATGTTGTAGAATACGTAGGAGCAATCGATAATGATCCAGAAGGAAATAATCCGCAAAAAACAAAATATGCAGAAGAGGTTATCGCATCATTAAAAAGCGGTCAAAA
>NZ_DHEI01000145.1:7570-15337 GCF_002399805.1 Flavobacterium sp. UBA4854 | reverse complement strand
AAAAGCTTAATTGTTTTGTTTCATGTTTCATGTTTTAGTCTGTTGTGTTTAACTAGGAATCTGAAATCTGAAACCTGAAACTTGAAACTTGAAACAAAAAAATAATAAAATATAAACGCCCCATATTTGGGGCGTTTTTTGGCATGTATAATGAACAAGTTTACTTTTTATCTATTCTATAAAGTCTTCCTTGGTCGGTAACGGCGTATAATGCTTCATCTTTTCCTTGAGTAATATCTCTAAATCTTTGTCCTTCTCCAGCCAATAATCTTTCTTCTCCAGCTACTTTATTGTCTTTAAAAGCTAAACGCACAATATGCATACCGCTCAAAGCACCAATAAAAAGATTATTCTGCCATTCAGGAACACGGTTTCCAGCGTAGAAAGTCATACCACTTGGCGAAACAACAGGATCCCAATAATAGACAGGCTGTTCCATTCCAGTTTGCTGCGTAATTCCTTCTCCAACTTTCGTACCACTATATTCAATTCCGTAAGTAATTGTTGGCCAGCCGTAATTTGCTCCAGCTGTAATTCGGTTAATTTCGTCGCCGCCTCTTGGACCGTGTTCGCTTTGCCATAATTCGCCCGTAGTTGGATGAATTGCCAATCCTTGCGGATTTCTGTGTCCAATGCTATAAAGTTCTGGTAAAGCTCCCGTTTGTGTAAAAGAAGGATTTCCTGGCGCTGCTTGTCCGCTAGTTGTGATACGCACAACTTTACCCAAACTACTCGTTACAGCTTGCGCCAATGGACGAGTTTCTAATACAGATCTTTCGCCAATGCTTACAAATAAATTTCCAGTTTTGTCAAATAAAACTCGACCTCCGTAATGCAGTGTGCTAGCGTTTGGTGTATTTGAACGATAAATAACCGTTACATTTTCAATCGCTTTTTCATCGTCTGAAATTCTGCCTTTCGCGACAGCGGTAATATTTCCGCCAGCAACTACTTCAGAAAAAGCCCAATAAATCATTCGGTTAGTAGTATATGCAGGATCAAGGCATATTCCTAATAAACCACCTTGACTATCAGGATTAACAGCAGGAACGCCAGTTAAGGCATTGCTGATAACTCCTGCTTGAGTTACGATTTTAATTTTTCCAGCTTTTTCAGTAACCAAAAGACGTCCGTCAGGAAGATAGGCAACTCCCCAAGGAGCGCTTAAACCGTTGGTGATTACTTTAGATTCAATTTCGGTGGTCGTTTGAATGCTTCCTGCACGTGTTTGTCCAGAAAATGCTGGTTTATAAGTAGTGTTTGCAGTTCCAGTTTCTACAGGAGGTCCTGTTGGTCCGACATTGGTGTTGTCTTCTTTGTCGTTATTAGAACAGCTGCTCAAAGCTAGAATTCCAGCAAGAAGAAATATACTTTTTCGAATTATCATAATGCTTTCATTTTGGTGGTTAAAAATAAATTTTTGCATTACCGAACATTTCTAAAAAGAATAGAGATTCATTAAAAACCGAAATGGTTAATTTCGAGGGAATACTCTGTTTTATTTTCAATTAAGAATGCCTAAATGCTCACGCTATTTTTTATGAAGCAGATGAATTTCAAAAAACAGAAATTAAACTTCTTTTGGAAAGCATTTAGTGGGACATGCCTTATTGGAACGAAAAATTGCTACATAATATTGCCACGAAAGGAAGGTTTGTTCTTTTCTTAGCAGAAATTTAACGTTCCAAAATTCAAGAAGTATTAAGCTGAGGTCTTGCCTTTAAAGGTTTTTTTAAAGGCTTTTTAATTTTTTCATGAAGACTGGAAAAACTTCATTTAGTTCTTCAAAAAGAGGGTTTTTGCGATTTTTTATTTTGATTTCGCTGAATAATTTTAATCCTAAAGCAAACTGAACAGCTTCAGATTCGTTTGCGAAAATGTTTTTAGACTTTATTCTTTCAATAATTCCAAAGATTTCGTCGTGATTGTCAAATTCTATTCCGAGTTCTTTTGCCGGTTCGGTTTCACCGTTTGCATATTCCTTAAGACTTAAGGTTAAGTAATATTTGTTTGATCTTTTTTCCATGATTTTGTAATTCTTATTCTAAATTTATTTCAGCCATTTATCAACTAATGTCTTAAAGGCTTCTTTATATTGTTCGCCAACCGTTATTTCTATTTTATCAATAAAAATGGAGTTTTTACTAATGGCGCTTATTTTATCTAATGAGACAATGAAAGAACGATGTACGCGCATAAATTTTGAAGAAGGAAGTTTTTCTTCTAAAGCTTTAAGCGAAATAAGAGACATTAAGGCTTTCTGAGAATCTTCAAGATGCACTTTTACATAATCTTTTAAACTTTCAATGTAGGTAATATCTTTTAGCGAAATTCTTACCCATTGATATTCAACTTTCAAAAAGATAAACTCATCATCGGCGGCGATAGTAGTAAAATTATTATTGGCTTCTTCAGAAAGCTGTAAAACTTTGCTCGAAGCGCGCAGGAATTCTTCGTAGCTGAAAGGTTTCAAAAGATAATCTACCGCATTAACTTTATAACCTTCAATTGCATAATGATTGTAAGCCGTAGTAAAAATAATTTTTGGCAAAGGTCCAGGCTGATCTTGTATTAATCTTGCCAATTCCATTCCGCTTAAATTAGGCATATTAATGTCTAAAAAAACAAGATCTGGTTTTGTTTCCCTGATAAGTCCCATTGCATCGACAGCATTGTCGCAGGTCGTAATTAATTCTAAAAACGGAGTCTGCTCTATAAAGGTTTCTACCAGTCTTAAAGCCAATGGTTCGTCATCTACTGCTATACATTTTATTACTGTCATTGCTCTAAATTTATCTTCAATTTAATTTTATATGTTCCGTGATCGGTAACTCCAAAAGAAATAAAATGCTGATTCGGATAAATCAATTGCAGTCTTCGTTTGGTGTTGGTTAAACCAATTCCGCCTACATCAGAAACTGCTGTTTTTTCAAAATAAGTATTTTCAACTTCAAATTCGAGCTCGCTTCCATTTTGCGTAAGCTTAATGTAAATTTCACTTTTATCGGTGGCATGAACACCATGTTTAAAAGCATTTTCTACTAAAGGTAGTAATAACATCGGAACAATTGGATAATCATGTATTTTTTCAGGAATATCGGTTGTAATCGTTAGTTTGCTATTGGCACGAAGTTTCATTAATGCAATGAAATCTCTCATAAATTCAGCTTCTTTCAGCAACGTTGTTTTTTCTTCTGTGCTGTAAAGCAAATAACGCATCATACGGCTCAAAGTGTGAAGGGCATTTCTAGAATCTTCAATATCGGTATAAGTAAGTGAATAAATGCTATTAAGCGAGTTAAAGAAAAAATGTGGATTGATTTGTGCCTTAAGCATTGCAAGTTCCGCAGCCGTTTTATCCTGTTCTAACTTTTGTTTATGCTGAGCCGCTTTCTGCCAATATTGTAACATGGCCCAACTTGTGCTTATTCCTAAAACAAGCAAACTGAGCATTAAAACGTAATTGTCAAAATAAGGATTTTTATATTTTTTGAAACCTAGAATGAGACTTATTTTGTTATGAAGATCAGTTTGTGAAGTATAAAAATAGGCAATAACCTGCATGGCAAAAATCGTAATAAAAGCCCAAACTAGAAAAGGAGAAGTATTGTCTTTAAAAATGGTTCTTGGAACTATAATTCTTGCATTTGAATAAAAAATGATAATCAATAAAACCAATAAGGTTATTTGCCAAAGCCAAAAAGCACCAGGAAGAACTACATTCCAAGTTAAAGGTATGTAAAACAGCATTATAAATCCTAATAATACCCAGCTCAGTATGTGTAATCCGGTAAATAAGTAAGGTCTGAAAAAGCTTGGTCCCATTGTAATTCTTGATATTTATGGACAATATTACATTTTATTCAAATACAATTTTTTGGTAATCGCTAAAATGGGATTTAGAGTCTCTAAAAAGCATTTTAGAGCCGATAAGACAAAAATTAAACACTTGTTTAATATTTTAAATAAAACCATCGGTTCTCATCTTGCCTTTATCGATTGTCTCTTGCTGTTCGTCTATTTGAAAAATTTCGTATCTTATATTTTATTTCTTTTGTTCACATATAATCGATAATTACACATTTTTCACAATGACTAAGCAATCATTTTTAAGCATCCTCGCAGCATCACTTATTATCGCTTCTTGCGGTAAAAATGATAAATCGGCTCAAGCCGGAGGTGCGCCGCAGATTAAAGAATATAAGACTGTGACATTACAGCTAAAATCAGCGACATTAAACAGCGATTTTCCTGCTAGTATCCAAGGACAGCAAAATATAGAAATTCGCCCAAGAGTTGAAGGCTATATTGATAAAATTTTTGTTGATGAAGGTGCTGTAGTAAAAGCAGGACAGCCATTATTTAAAATCAGCGCTCCAGAATATGAGCAGCAAGTTCGTACTGCAACAGCAAGCATTAAAAGTGCTCAAGCAGAAGTAAGTACAGCAAAACTGGCTGTAAACAAAGTGAAGCCATTGGTTGAAAAAGGAATTATCAGCAAATACGATTTAGAATCGGCTCAATATACTTATGAGTCAGCTTTGGCATCTTTAGCGCAGGCAAATGCAGCTTTAGTAAATGCTAAAGTTAACTTAGGTTATACGACTGTTACAAGTCCTGTAAATGGAGTTGTAGGTTCAATTCCTTTCCGTTTAGGAAGTTTGGTAAGTTCTAATACAGCCGAACCTTTAACAACAGTTTCAAGTATTGGTAATGTATACGCTTATTTTGCAATGAATGAAAAAGTACTGCTAAATTTTACTAAAGACGCAGGAGGTTCATTAAACCAAAAAATAAAAAGCATGCCAGATGTTTCTTTGCTACTTTCTGATGGTTCGACTTATGATCAAAAAGGAAAAATAGAAACCGTAAACGGATTAATTAATACAGAAACAGGTACTGTAAATTTTAGAGCTCGTTTCCCAAATCCAAAAGGAATTATCAGAAGCGGAAGCAGTACTACAGTGCAAATTCCGAACTATGTTAAAGACGCCATTATAATTCCTCAAAGTGCCACTTTTGAATTACAAGATAAAATGTTTGCAGTTGTTGTAGGAAAAGACAAAAAGACAACAAATGCTAATATCACAGTATTGGACAACTCAGCAGGAAACTATTATGTGGTAACAAGCGGTTTAAAAGCTGGAGATGAAATCGTATTAGAAGGAGTAGCTTCATTGAAAGAAGGAACTGAAATTAAACCTAATAATCAAAGCCAAGAAGCAGTTTACGCCGATTTAAAATAAAAAAAATGTTTAAAAAATTTATACAAAGACCCGTACTCTCGACGGTAATATCTGTTATTATCGTCATATTAGGTGTTTTAGGCCTAATTGAGTTACCGATTTCTCAATATCCGGATATCGCGCCACCGACGGTAAACGTTGCGGCAAGTTATACTGGAGCCAATGCAGATGTGGTACTTAAAAGTATCGTAATTCCGCTTGAGGAGCAGATTAATGGTGTAGAAAACATGACTTACATGACTTCTACAGCAACAAATGACGGAAATGCTTCAATCAAAGTTTTCTTTAAAGTAGGAACAAATCCTGATTTAGCAGCGGTAAACGTTCAGAACAGGGTTTCTAGAGCAACAAGTTTATTGCCAGTAGAGGTAACTCAGGCTGGGGTTACAGTAACCAAAAGTCAGAGTAGTAACTTGTTGATTTTCTCTTTATATAGTGATGATAAAGCTTACGATCAGACGTTTCTTCAAAACTATGCAAAGATCAACCTTGTACCGCAGATTCAGCGTGTAGTTGGGGTAGGAGACGTAACGGTTTTTGGTGCTAAAGATTACTCGATGAGAATCTGGCTAAAACCAGACATAATGCAGCAATACAAACTGATTCCAAGCGATATTTCGGCAGCTTTAGCAGAACAAAATATCGAAGCGGCACCAGGTAAATTTGGTGAAAACGGAAATCAGGCATTTCAATATGTAATTAAATACAAAGGACGTTTAACAAGTGCTCAGGAATTTGGAGACATTGTTATAAAATCTGTTGGAAATGGACAGATGTTAAGACTTAAAGATGTGGCCAAAGTTGAATTGGGATCATTAAGTTATTCGTCAACTATTAAAACAAATGGAGTAGAATCGGCAGCAATGGCAATTAGCCAGACTCCTGGATCTAATGCTCGTGATGTAATTATCAATTCTAAAAAACTGATTGAAGAAGCAGCGAAGAGTTTTCCAAAAGGAATGAAGTACACTATTATGGTGGACGTTAACGAGAACTTGGATGCTTCTATTGAAAAAGTAATTCACACTTTGGTTGAAGCCTTTATATTGGTTTTCATCGTAGTATTTATTTTCCTTCAAGATTTTAGATCGACTTTAATTCCAGCAATTGCAGTTCCAGTTGCGATTGTGGGTACATTTTTCTTCCTGAATTTATTCGGATTTACGATCAACTTATTGACGCTTTTTGCAATGGTACTCGCCATTGGTATTGTGGTCGATGATGCGATTGTCGTCGTCGAGGCTGTTCACGCCAAACTCGACCACGGATATAAATCGGCTAAAAAAGCTACTATTCATGCGATGGACGAAATTTCGGGGGCGATTATTTCGATTACCTTAGTAATGGCTGCGGTATTTATTCCAGTAACCTTTATTAATGGATCAACTGGGGTATTCTACAAACAATTTGGTATTACGCTTGCTGTTGCGATTATTCTTTCGGCGGTAAACGCCTTAACTTTGAGTCCAGCTTTATGTGCGCTTTTATTGAAACCACATGCTGATGACCATAAACATAAAAGCTATTTACAGCGTTTTTACACTTCATTTAACGTGGCATTCGATAATGTTACGGCACGATACAAACGTTCTGTAAGTTTCCTTTCTGCGAAAAAATGGATTGCATTGGCTTCTATTGTAATTGCTGGTGTAGCGTTGGTTTATATGATGAAAACTACGCCATCTGCTTTCGTTCCTTCAGAGGATCAGGGAACTGTTTTTGCCAATATTAGTTTACCGCCATCGGCTTCTATGGAACGTTCTGATATTATTGCTAAAAGAGTAGATAGTATTGCTAAAACAATTCCTGGAGTTAAAAATACACTTCGCATTGTTGGACAGAACTTTACGGCTGGGGCAGGTAGTGCTTACAGTATGGTAATTGTAAAATTATACCCTTGGGATCAGCGTGACCTTAGTGTTGATGATGTAATCGGACAGCTTTTTGCAAAAACAAGCGGTATTCGCGAAGCAAGTATTTTCTTTATTTCACCTCCAACTATCCAAGGTTTTGGACAAAGTGGTGGATTCGAATTCCAATTGCAGGATAAAGGAGGACATACGACTTCTGAGTTTTATAAAGTGAATAATGAATTCTTAGCAAAATTATCTGAGCGTCCAGAAATTCAATATGCGACAACGCCATTTAACCCTGGTTTCCCTCAGTATATGATGGATATTAATTTAGCGAAAGCGAAAGACGCGGGAGTTTCTGTAAATACTATTTTATCGACCATGCAAGGTTATTACGGAGGATTGTATGCTTCGAATTTCAACAAATTCGGAAAACAATATCGTGTAATGGTTCAAGCAGCTCCAGAATTTAGAGCGAATACAGAAGGATTGAATAAAATTTTCGTTCGAAATAGTGCTGGAAACATGGCGCCAATTACTGAGTTTGTAAAAATGACGAGAGTTTTTGGACCAGAATCTATTTCGAGATTTAACTTATTTACGTCAATTTCGATTACAGGAGCACCAAAACCAGGTTACAGTTCTGGAGATGCTATTAAAGCAATTCA
>NZ_DHEI01000145.1:0-7354 GCF_002399805.1 Flavobacterium sp. UBA4854 | reverse complement strand
GTTTTCGTTTATTTCTTACTGAGTGCACAATACGAAAGTTACATTTTGCCATTTGCGGTATTATTATCAATTCCGTTTGGATTAGCAGGAGCGTATTTATTCTCGATTATTTTTAAATTAAATAGTAATATTTACCTGCAGATTTCCTTAATCATGCTTATCGGACTTTTGGCGAAGAACGGTATTTTGATTGTCGAATTTGCTTTGGATAGAAGAAGAAAAGGACTTCCAATTGTACAAGCTGCTATTGAAGGAGCAGTAGCGCGTTTACGTCCAATTCTGATGACTTCGTTTGCCTTTATTTTAGGATTAGTTCCGTTGATGTTTGCCAAAGGCGCAGGTGCTGTTGGTAATAAATCTATTGGTACTGGTGCCGTTGGGGGTATGTTAATCGGAACGATTTTAGGAGTATTTGTTATTCCGGTTCTGTTTATCATTTTCCAGACTTTACAAGAAAGAATAAGTGGCCCAGCGAAAGATGGTTATGATGATGACGATGACGATGAAGACGAAATTCATTTAATAGAAGCTCACAAAGAGTAAAATTTAATTACAACAAAAATGACGAATAGTTCTAATAAATATATTTTACTGGTAATAACAGCCGCACTCATTAGTGCGTGCTCTGTTACCAAGAAATACGAACGTCCCACAACTTTAAAAACAGATCAATTGTATCGTGATCAATCTGCAACCGATTCGACTACAATTGCAGACATGCCTTGGAATACTGTTTTTAAAGATGAAAAATTAAATGCATTAATTCAAAAAGGTTTAGAACAGAACCTGAATCTGAAAAATGCAATTGAGAATATTGTTCAGGCAAGAGCTTCTTTGCGTCAGAGTAAATTGGCTTATTACCCAAGTTTGCAGTTGGACGCCAATGTAACGCATAACAAGCAATCTCAGGCAGGATTAAACTTTCCGGCAGGAATCAATATTAATACTTTAACAACTACTTACAAACTAGGCGTAAGCAGTTCTTGGGAAATTGATGTTTGGGGAAAATTAAGCAGTTCTAAAAGAGCGGCTTTGGCAACATACTTAGCTTCTGATGCTGCAAAACAAGCTGTTCAAACACAATTGATAGCTGATATTGCCAATAATTATTTCCTATTATTATCTTATGATGAATCGTTAAGAATTACGGAAGAAACATTAAAAACCCGTATCGAAAACGTTGAAACCATTAAAGCCTTAAAAGAAGGAGCAATTGTAACTGGTGCGGCTGTCGTTCAGAGTGAGGCCAACCAGCATGCGGCAGAAGTTTTAATTCCGGACTTGAAACAAAGCATTCGTGAAACCGAAAATGCTTTAAATATTTTACTTGGACAAGGACCTGGACCAATTGATAGAGGCGTTTTAGGAACACAGATTATTCCTGAACAAATCGCAATCGGAATGCCTGCTCAGTTATTAAACAATCGTCCAGATGTTCGTCAAGCGGAATTTAATTTCAGAGTTGCTTTTGAGTCGACTAATTTGGCTAAAACTTATTTTTACCCAAGTTTGACACTTACAGCAAGCACAGGATTTTCAAATTTAGAATTGAATGATTTCTTTAGCCATTCTATCTTTTATTCGATTATCGGAGGATTAACACAGCCTTTATTTAATCATGGTTTAAATAAAATGAGATTGACTACAGCGCAGTCACAACAATTGCAAGCATATAACAATTTCCAACAAAGTCTTTTAGTGGCTGGTCAGGAAGTTTCAAATGCTTTGTATGCGTACCAAATGGCTGTTGAGAAAGAAGATTCTAGAGCGAAACAAATCGCAGCTTTAGAAAAAGCAGTCGACTTTACGCAAGAACTTTTAGAATACAGTTCGGCAACTAACTATACAGATGTATTAACATCTCAACAAAATCTTTTAGCAGCGCAATTAAACGGGGTTAATGATAACCTGCAAAAATTGCAAGCTGTTATTAATTTGTACAGAGCGTTGGGTGGTGGTTGGAAATAATTGTTTATAATGATAAAAACCGTCTCAAAATCTGAGACGGTTTTTTGAAAAGTACGTCGTTTAAAAAACGCTCTCTGTCGATTACTTTAGTAAGTTGGTATAATGAATACTTATCACATAAATCTTTGGCATTACTTTCGATTAATATCTAGTAAGATTAACATTTAAATTCTAAAGAAATGAAAAAGTTTATATTCGCCTCAGTGCTTTTTATGAGTGCATTTTTTGCTCAAGCTCAGGTATCAGTAAATGTAAATATTGGTACACCTCCAAATTGGGGACCACAAGGTTACGACAACAGCAGATACTATTATTTGCCAGACATCGATGTATATTATGATGTAAATCAAAGCGTATTTATTTACGACAACAGCGGAAAATGGGTTCGTGAAAGAAGACTTCCGTCAAGATATAGAAACTATGATTTGTATTCAGGTTATAAAGTAGTTTTGACAGATTATAGAGGAGATTCTCCGTACTATTATCACACAAAACACAGAACTGAATATCCGAAAGGTTACCACGGAAAACCTCAAAAAAATAGAGAAGAAAAACCAAAAGGTAACAACGGAAATCATTACGGAAACGATAAAGGAAAAAACAAAGAAAATAAGTCAGACAAGAACCACGATCACGGTAATGGCAAACACCATTAAATAAACATGACTAAAAGAAAACGCCTCCAATTGGAGGCGTTTTGGATTTTTTATAGCCACTAATTTCACGAATTAACACGAATTTTTATTTTTATAAAAAGGTGTAATTTATGCTAATTCGTTGCTAAAAATGGATTGGCTCCAGCTTTAGCTGGAGGTTACTAGATTCTACATTTATTGGCTTTAGCCAAACTAGGCGCAAAAGTTTGGCTAAAGCCTTTTATTTGGATAAACAAAAAACCTCCAGCTATAGCTGGAGGTAATTGATATTAAAATATTTTTATTAAATTAAAAATTCGTATTAATTCGTGTAATTTGTGGCAAAACAAAAATCCTTTTTAATCCAAATAATCTGTGGCAAAAAACTATTCAGAAACGGTTTTCACCTTATGTCCAATAGCGCCAAAAGACAGAATAATCAAGAAACAAATTAAAGGAATAATATATCCTGACTGAATATCATCATGATTCATATCAATCAAAGTTCCCATTCCGTAAGGAATAATAGCACCGCCAACGATTGACATTACTAACCATGAAGAACCCGTTTCTGTATTCGATTTTAAGCCTTTAATTCCTAAAGAGAAAATCGTTGGAAACATAATTGACATAAAGAACCCGATTCCTCCAAGAGCGTAAATAACCACAATTCCAGAACCATAAATTGCAACTAAACATAATAAAACACTCATTACGCAGTATATGGATAATAAAACGTAATCTTTTACAAAGCGTAAAAAGAAAGTTCCAATAAAACGTCCTGCCATAAAAAGGAAACCATAGATTCCTAAATAGTATCCAGCAGTTTTTTCGTCTAATCCTGCACCTTGTTGCGCAATTCTGATAAAGAAACTCGTAATACAAACCTGTGCGCCAACATAGAAAAATTGAGCTACAACACCCCAACTTAAATGTCTGAATTTTAAAACCGAGAAAAATCCAGGTTTAATTTCAGCTTCAGTATGAGTTGCTTTCATTGAGGGTAATTGTACAAAATAGAAAATAATAGCAACCAATACTAAAATGCTTCCTAATACAATATAAGGCATTTTTACAGAAGCCGCTTCGCCCAATAAGTAAGCCGCCTTTTCAGCCTCTGGCATTGCTGCCATTTGTTCTTTTGTATGATTTGTTCCAGATAAGATAAATAGCGAACCCACAATAGGAGCAACCATGGCAGCCAATCCGTTGAAAGAAGCTGCTAAATTCAATCTTTTAGAAGAAGATTCAGCAGGTCCTAAAATTGCTGCATATGGATTTGCACTGGTTTCTAAGATTGTTAAACCACATCCAATTACAAACAAGGCAAATAAGAATAACTCATAAGTTCTAGTATTAGCCGCGGGAACAAATAAGAATGCTCCAATTGCAAAAACTAATAAACCTGTGATAATACTGTTTTTATAACCAAATCTTTTAATCAACATTCCTGCAGGAATTGCCATTATAAAATAGGCAAAGAATACAGAAGTATCAATTAAAGTAGATTGACGATTGTTTAATTCGCACGCTTTTTTTAAATGTGGAATCAAAACAGAATCTAAGTTGTGGGCCATTCCCCACAGAAAAAATAGGCATGTAACTAAAATAAAAGGCAGTAGATATTGTTTTTGATTTCCGCCTTCTGTTGGCACTTCATGTTGATCGCCGGCTTGGTTTGTAATTTGCATTTAGATAGTTTTTTTAGTTTATTTTTAGGTTCAAAGGTTCAAAGCGACAAAGGTTCAAAGTGAAGAAACCTCTGTTCCTTTGCACCTCTGAACCTTTGTCCCTAGAAGAAAATTATTTTTTCTTCACTAAAAGTAAATGATCACATACCAAAACGACTTCACCGCGTTGGTTGATGATTTCTACATGTTCTGTTACAGTTCCCATTTCTGGATTTTTAGCTTCTCCCTTTTCAGAAATAGTAATTTCGGAATGAATGGTGTCTCCGATATGAACAGGTTTTACAAAACGCATTTTGTCGTAACCTCTAGAAAAAGCTTCTGGATTTATTTCTGAAGCCGTTAATCCGATTCCTATAGCAAAAACCATCGTTCCGTGGGCGATTCTTTGTCCGAAAGGTTGTGTTTTGCACCATTCTTCGTCCATGTGGTGCGGGAAGAAATCTCCTGTGTGTCCGGCGTGAACTACGAAGTCAGTTTCTGTGATTGTTCTGCCTAAAGTTACTCGTTTGTCGTCGATTTGATAATCTTCGAAAAAAGTCGATTTAAAATACATATTCTAGATATTTTTATCGGTCTGGCTCTTTCAAATAAATGTCAAAAGATATTTATTTTGAGACGGACTGAAATTTGTTTTTTTTGGTTTTGAAATATAGTGTTTTAATTACACTTCATCAAAAGAAATTCCGCCGTTTTTGTTACTTTCATAACAAGCTTCTACAACTTTCATCGTCCCCAAAACATCTTGGACACTTGCAGACAATATTGAGTCAGAACCTTCTTTGTAACGCATCAGATTAGACATTGCACCAATAAAAGCTTCTGGAAACCAAGAACCGTCTAATTTAACTTCTGTCCATTCGTATTCATTTTCATTATCTTTTTTGGGCAATGCATACTCAAAAACGTCTGGTAAACCGTCAGGATAATTCATTAACAAGCCCATTTTTGCTTTAACAGCGCCCTTTGTTCCTTCCCATTTGATGTAGCTTTCTTCGTGTTTTGGACCAAAATGATGATCATGATTCGTATTGATGACAACGTGCTTATCTTCGCCATAATCCAAAATAATAGTAGATCGGCTTGAAGATAATTTTTTAAGCGGATGTTTCGCCGTTTTTGCCAATACACTTTTAGGATTTCCCAGAAAAGAACGAATACAATCAATATAATGAACACTGTGAAAAAGAATCTCCAATCTAGGATGTTCTTTAATTAATGGAAATAATTCCCAAGGCGTATTTACGGTCACTTTAAATTCTAAATCGTATAATTCGCCAATAATTCCCTGATCGATTAAATATCTCGCTGCGCTTACAAAAGAGGCAAAACGCAATTGGAAATTGATTGCTGCAACTAGATTTTTTCTTTCGCAAACTGCTACAATTTCACGAGCTTGAGATAAATCATTACCCATTGGTTTCTGAATCAAAACTGCCGCTCCATCAGGCAATTGCTCTAAAATTTCAATGTATTGATCAGGTAAAACGGTAATATCGTAAACGGCATTTGAAGGCGCATTTTTAACCGCATCGGAGACACTTTCAAAAACATGATCGATTTTAAATTCTTTCTGTAAATCGTATGCTTTTGAGATTGTTCTGTTGGTAATACCAAAAACTTTAAATCCAGCCATTTCATAAGCAGGAAGATGCGCATCTTTTACAATACCGCTTGCTCCAATAATCACAATGGGCTGTTCTGTTTGGGGAAGTAAAGGTTTATAGGGAATATTCATTTGTTCTATATTTTGAAATTAAGCCTGCCAATTTTAATTCTTGAGAGAGCTGTGTAATGTTGTTCCTTGACTTAATTCTCTTATTTTCTTTTGAGTTTCTTCTAAAAGTATATCAGATGAAATATCAGTTTCAATAGCTTTTAAAACCACGCCATCAATAAGTTCAGCTACTTTTGGCCAGATTGGTGTTTGAGGCAGTGTTAATGCATTTTCATGAAGCATTTCCAGTTTATGATAAAATGGAATTAAAGTATTAATTTCTGCATCTTTCCAAGTTGATTTCCTGCATCCGATTCCGCCTTCTGTAGTCAATAATTTGTCACTTTCTGGTGTTGTGGCAAATCGTAAAAAATCATAAGCCAGTTTTTTGTGTTTGCTTCCAGAACCAATGGTATACAACCAATATACATTCAATGAAGCTGTCTTATGACCTGGATCGGATGGGAGGGAAGTGATATCGATTTTTCCTTTCACTTTCGATTCTTCGATTACTTCTGCCATAGAAGCAAATCCGAACCAGTTGATCGCCATTGCAGCTTGTCCTTCGGCGAAAGCCAAACCTGCTTCAACTGAACCAAATTCTCTCGATTTTGGATGAACCGCATTTTTGTCATTGACCATTTTTCTGTAAAAATCCAATGCTTTTATTGCCGCTTCATTATGAATGTCAATCTGATTTTTTTTGTTTAATAAAGAACCTCCACGTGTCCATAATTGCAGACAGAAGTCAAAAACCATATTGTGTCCGTCTGGATAATTGGCAAAAACAGCACCGTATAAATTTTGTTCGGGACGATTAAAAAATGTGGCAATTTCTGAAAATTCCTGCCAAGTTTTTGGTGTAGCAAGTTCGTAACCAAACTGTTTTTTAAAATTCTCTTTTTCTGTTTTGTTTTCGAATAAATCTTTTCTGTAAATCAGACATTCTGGACCGTCGTGAAAAGGAAGTCCGAAAATGCCGTTACTTAGTTTCTGCAAATGCAAAAGTGATTTATGCCATCCAAAAGGATAATTTTCTGGCGGATTTTCTCCAATTAATGAAAACAAATTAAGAACCGCATTTTCGTTTGCAGCATCAAAAATCCAATCGGTATTGATATGGGCAATATCCCATTTTCCTTCTTTTAAACCCTTTTCTGAAATCGTGGTTTCATATAAATCATGAAGTTCCAATGCAACCATTTCGGCTTCAATTTTTATATTGTTTTGAAGTGAAAACGCATCCCATAATTTTCGAAGTGTACTTTCGAAAGGATCGAATTTACGAACGGCGATTCTAATTTTTTCCATTAACAGTCTATAAATTCTTTAATAATTTTCTCGTT
>NZ_DHEI01000011.1:17313-32010 GCF_002399805.1 Flavobacterium sp. UBA4854 | reverse complement strand
CGTTTCACTTTTATCGCAGATCCTGATTTATTGCCGATTGAATTTTATGAGAGATAAGTTTTTTGCCACAAAGGCGCTAAGGCACAAAGTTTTTTTCTCATTTTTGTCATTTCGAGGAACGAGAAATCACACTAGAAACTCCGTAAAGCATGTCGACAATCTTTGTCGAATCCCGAGTGTGATTTCTCGTTCCTCGAAATGACAAACTTTGACTTTAATCATCCGTTTTATAAAAACCTTTGTGCCTTAGCGCCTTTGTGGCACAACCACGCATCGAAAGAATTTTCCTGTTTATATCGATTTTAACACACTAAAATGAATATTTCCTAGAAAAAACCGAATTTGATACTTAATTTTGTAATCCGCAGAAAAAAAATGCGATTCTCAAACTTATAATGATGAACAAAACGGCGCAAATCAAAAAAAATCATCAATTAATCAAACTCCGAAAATTAGTTATTGTTTCTATCTTAATTGGCTTCCTTTCTGCCTTTCTCGGAATTTCACTAAAAAAAATAACCGAATATTACGAAGAAATCTTCTTTCACGAAGTCTCGGTTCATCCAATATTTTATATTGTTTTCCCTGTTTTTGGATTATCAGTAATTTATTTTCTGAGACAATATCTTTTTAAGAAAAAAGAAAACAAAGGAATCAAAGAGGTTTTTGAAAGCACTGCATCAAAATCTAAAAATCTGCCTTCTTATAAAATTCCATCTCACTTCATAAACGGATTATTGACTGTTATTTTTGGAGGTTCAACTGGAATCGAAGTTTCTACAGTTGTTGCAACTGCAACGATTGGTTCAGTAGCACACGAAAAAGAAAATGTTTTCCGTCAATACAAAACAGAATTAATCTGCGCGGGAGTTGCAGCTGGAGTTACAGCGCTTTTCAGCAGTCCAATTGCGGGAATTCTATTTGCTTTCGAAGTAATTTCAAGAAAAGTTACACGAGCATTTATCATTTCAAATTTAATTGCCGTTTCTATCGCATTTGGTTTGCTAACGATTTTAAAAGAAGAACCATTATTTGCCGTTTCTATTTCAACTTGGCATTTAAAAGCGATTCCATATTTTATTCTTTTAGGAATTTTAGCCGGAATGAATTCTGTTTATCTAACACGTTGTGTTTTATTCTTCAAATCTCAATTTGGTAAAATCGGCACACATTATTATAAAATCATTTTAGGATCTGCTGTTTTAAGTCTTTCATTATTCTTTTTCCCTCAATTATACGGAGAAGGTTATCATGCCATAAAGGGAATTTTCGGAAATGCGCATCAAACTCAATTGACGATAACTTTAGCTTTTACCTTTATCGGAATTTTAATTCTAAAACCAATTGTAACTTCTATTACATTGGCTTCTGGCGGTGACGGCGGTGTTTTCGCACCAAGTTTATTTATCGGAGCATTTTTAGGATTATTGTTGGCTTCTATCTTAAACAGCTTTTTTCATGTAAATGTAATTCCAGTAAACTTTATGATTATCGGAATGGCAGCTGTTCTAAGCGCCAGTATTCATGCGCCTTTTACAGCTATTTTTCTGGTTTGCGGTTTAACAAACGATTATACTTTGTTTTTGCCAATCATGGTTGTTTGCCTGATTTCAAAATACACAGCAAAAATGATTTATCCGTACACCGTATACAGTTATTCTCCAAGTTTAATTAAGTAAAACTGTAATCTACAAGATTTACAAAGCAATAAAAAACAATATACAGCAAAGTATATTTAAAAGCATAACGAGTAAAATATAATACCACAATAATGCCAACTGAAAAAATAAAAAGAAGCTACCGCAAAACACGTTACATTCTTTATAAAGAAACTTTAATCGATTATAAAGAGCATTTTTGGTCCTTTTTAGGTTCGTTTGTCGGAATTGGGATTCTTGCCTATCTCGAATCTTCACACTTTAAAGGAAGCGATGTTGTGTATTTAATTGGCTCTTTTGGTGCTTCGAGTGTTTTGATTTACGGAATTATACAAAGTCCGTTTTCACAGCCAAGAAATTTAATTGGAGGTCATCTTATTTCTGCCTTTATCGGTGTTACGGTAAATAAACTAGTCCCAGATATTGTCTGGATTTCGGCTCCGCTGGCTGTTTCACTTTCAATTATTTTCATGCAGATTACAAAAACACTTCATCCGCCTGGAGGCGCAACAGCTTTAATTGCAGTTACAGGTTCAGCGCAAATAAAAGGTTTAGGTTACATGTACGTGATTTCTCCTGTTCTTGTTGGTGTTTTAATTTTATTTGCAACTGCCTTGTTTTTTAATAATATTACTTCAAGCAGAAGTTACCCGAGCCACAGTACTTATCATAAACATTATCATAAAATTAGAAAAAGACTGGCGAGAAAGTAGACGTTTTCGGGTCTCCTTTGTCACCCTGAGCGGAGTCGAAGGGCATTCCTATTGGAAAAAGGCTTCGACTCCGCTCAGCCAGACAAACCAATTGAAAATCAATTTTCTAAAATCTTTTCAACAAATCGTAATTCGTGATTCGTATTTCGTTTTTTATATTTTACCTTTGACCTCTCAATAAAAACAAAGATTATGGTTTATAAATTTAGAGTTATTCTAGACGCCGAAGAAGATATTTTTAGAGACATTGCTATTCTTGAGGAAGATACACTTGAGGATTTACACAATGCAATCTTCAATGCTTTTGGCTTTGACGGATCAGAAGTGGCTTCATTTTATACTTGTGATGACACTTGGAATCAGGAAGATGAAATTCCGCTTTTTGATACGGGAGATGTTCCTGGCGAAATAAGAACCATGAACGATTATCCGTTATCTAGTATCTTAGACAAAGAAAACACAAAGATTATCTACGTTTACGATTTCATTAGTATGTGGACATTCTTAGTCGAATTGGCTGCAGTCGAAGATGAAACTGTAGGAGCAACTTACCCTGAAACTTTATTCTCTCACGGTGAAATGCCAGACGAAGCTCACGAAAAAAACTTCGAAGCCGATGACATGCACGACGATATCTACGGAGAATTTGAAGACGACCTAGACGAAGACGATCTTGACATGTTCGAAGGAGACGATAGCTTCGAAGATTATGGATTTGAGGAGAATTGGAACTAACGTTAAGTTGCTAAGATGCTAAGACTCTAAGATTCTGAGTTTTTAATTTTTGAATGAATTTTCTTATTTTTAAAT
The DNA here is from genome assembly GCF_002399805.1 of Flavobacterium sp. UBA4854. NCBI lineage: Bacteria > Pseudomonadati > Bacteroidota > Flavobacteriia > Flavobacteriales > Flavobacteriaceae > Flavobacterium > Flavobacterium sp. UBA4854. The sequence continues at coordinate 28,829 of NZ_DHEI01000011.1, read as the reverse complement.
TTAATTTAAAAAATAGGTTAATGAGTCATTTTAGAAAGATTTTGGTCTGGCAGAAATCAATTTCCTTAGTTACAAAAGTTTATAAAGTAACCAGAACTTTTCCAAAAGAAGAAACTTTTGGATTAACTTCACAAATACGTCGAAGTTCAGTATCAATTCCAAGTAACATTGCAGAAGGATCTGGAAGAGAAAGTAATAAAGATTTTTTACGGTTTTTATATATTTCTCTAGGCTCCTTATTTGAAATGCAGACCCAACTTGAAATTGCAAAAAATATAATTTATATAAACGAAGAAGAATTTAACCTTTTATATGAGGACAGTAGAGAGATCGAAAGAATGTTAGCGTCATTAATTAGAAAATTAAAAGACAGCATATAAAAACTTAGTATCTTAGAAACTTAGAATCTCAGCAACTCAAAAAAATGATCAACTTATTCAACACCCACATCGACACGCTGTCAATACACCGCGTAGGAAACAAAAGCCGTAACGAAGCAATTTTTTTATCGGAGCAGCCATTTAATTTAAATGACGAGATCGTTCCTTTGATAAAAGAATTCTTTTTTAAGCCTTTTAGAGAAAAAGAAGAAAACTATTATCAGTTTGCACACGAAGTGGACTTGGATTACAACGACATGTTTAAATATGCAACTGAGATTTTCGCTAATCCGTCAAATGTTCATGAGGTTTCTAAGAACATTACAAAGCATTTATTTGAGCAGTCAAATCACCCGCACATTAAAAATGGTGAGGTTTATGTAACGTATTTGACAAATCTAAGTATCGATAATAATGTTGTTGATGCAATCGGTATTTTTAAAAGCGAATTACAAGCAGACTTTTTACAATTTGAAGAAAACGGAAGCAACCTTGAAATGATTTTACAGCAAGGAATCAACTTGAGTAAACTAGACAAAGGATGCTTAATTTTCAACTACAAAAAAGACGAAGGATACAAAATCTTAACTGTAGATAGCAACCGTTACGATGCGCGTTACTGGTTAGAGCACTTTTTATCTGTTGATGCTTTTGAAGATGAAAATTTCATCACAAAAAAATATTTAAAATTCTGTCAAAACTTCGCAAAAGACGTGGTTTTGCCAGCAGAAGACAAGAAAGAGGAAGTAATGTTTATGAACCGATCTGTGAATTATTTCGCTAAAAATGATCAGTTTGAAGAGCAGAATTTCTTGAATGAAGTAATTGATAACCCTGATTTGATCCCTGAATTTAAAAACTATAAAGTTGATAAAGGAGAAAAATACAGCATCGAAGATGTAACCTCATTTCCAATCGCCAACGCAGCAGTTTCTGACGCTAGAAAATCGATTAAAAACGTAATTAATTTGGATACTCATATTCAGATTAAAATGGATTTTATTAATCCTGAAAGTGCAGAAAAGTTTGTTGAGAAAGGTTGGGATGAAGAAAAACAAATGTATTACTACTTAGTTTACTTCAACAAAGAAGAGAAAAACTAAGGGTTTTCATTTTCTATTACTTACTTATTAATACAGAAAACGGCAGTTACATTTGTAATTGCCGTTTTTTATTGTCTAAATTTTAATGTTACAAAACCGAAAATACGGCTTTTACAATATCATCATAAACTTGTTTGTTTCTTTCTCCCGTGCGAGACAAAACTCGAATTCCGGAATAATTATTAAAGATAAATCTAGCCAAAACTTTTGCATCAAGCTGTTTGGAAATATGTCCTACCTCCTGCCCTTTTTTAACAGCATTTGTAAAAACTTCTTCCATAGTTTGGCTGTTGTTTTTTACAATTTTGGCTATTTCTTCATCGTGCATAGCTAGTTCTACAGAAGAATTAACCATAAAACAGCCTTTTGTAATTCGATCTTCTAAACTTTCGATCACTGCTTGCTTAAAAATAGCCAACAAAGTTTCTTTGACATTCTCAGACTTTTCCAAAAGTTCTTTGACCGCATCTTGAGCTTGTTGCTGATAACGCTGTAAAGATTTTGTAAACAATTGCTGCTTATCTCCAAAAGTATCATACAAACTAGAACGGCTTAAACCTAAATGCGTCACCAAATCCTGTGCAGAAGTGCCGTTATATCCTTTGTGCCAAAAAATTTCGATTGCTTTATCCAAAGCCTGATCTTCATTAAATTCTTTCGTTCTAGCCATGACATTCAAATTAAATTCGTTTACAAAGATATAAAAATACGGAACAATCGTTCCTGAATTAATCAAAAAAATTATACTACAGCATTTACTGTAAGTCCACCATCAACTACAATTTCAGTTCCAGTTATGAATGATGCATCATCTGAAGCTAAGAACGAAACTGTTTTTGCAATTTCAGCAGACTGAGCAAAACGTTTTAATAAAATTTTCTCTCCTAAAATAGTTCCAAATCCTTCTACTTCTTCTTTTTGCAAACCTAATTTTCCATACAATGGAGTTTCTACTGGTCCTGGAGAAACAGCATTTACTCTAATTTTTCTTGGAGCTAATTCTGTTGCAAATACTTTGTTTAAAGATAATACTGCTGCTTTACTTGCTGCGTAAACACTAGAATTTGGCATTCCGACATGAGCATTTATCGAAGTATTAAAAATGATCGAACCTCCATCATTTAAAATTGGCAACACTTTTTGAACTGTAAAATACACTCCTTTTACGTTGACATTCATAATACTGTCATAATGATCTTCTGAAGCTGAATCTAGCGGTGCAAAAGCTGCAATTCCAGCATTCAAGAATAAAATATCAACTTTGCCAAATTTTGATTTTACTTCTTCAACTAAACTATCAATTGATTTTAAGTCAGATTGGTCTGCTACGATTCCTGTAACGTTCAATTCTTCTTCGGCTTTCGCTAAAGCTTCTTTGTTTCTTCCTGTTACAATTACTTTTGCTCCTTTTGCGGCTAAATCTGCTGCGGCTGCATATCCAATTCCGCTGTTTCCACCTGTCACGATTGCTACTTTGTTTTCTAAATTTTTCATTTTATTTATTTTTTAAGTTATTGATTATTCAATTATTATGATACAAAGATATAATAACGGAACGATCGTTCCGTTATTGTTAAAGTTAATTTTATGTTAAAATATTTAACTTAGAATAGAAACGCCCGTCAAATAAGGAATTATCTATAGAATGATAAACGAAAGAAATCGCAAAATGAGGCTGATTCTTAATTTATGCTTAATTTTGCATTAAAAAATAACTCAGATGGATATTCAATTTTTCAAAGAAAGTCCTTTTACCACAATAATTTCATTTCACAAGCTAATTGAATCTTTTGAAGAAATTGCGCAGTCAGATGTTGATTACAGATCAAATTATGCCAAAGCAATTTTAGAACAAATTGAATTAATTCCGGAACTTAGGACTGGAATCCAGGATTATTCAATTATTAAAAACAATGAAGCTTTAATTAAAAATATTCTAGCCGATTTATTTCCGACTGCATTGACGCACAACGAAATAAAAGCGGTAACGATTCCATTTCAAAACATTTCCTTTAATTATACAGAGCGTTTTAAAAAAATCCTCAAAAATGCAGGAGACGAATTTTACATGGAAATTCGTGATTTTAGTGAACATCAATTCTATATCAATAACTGCTGTTTAATTTTAAGCAGTTATTACAAGCAACATATCGATTTCAATCAACCATTTTTCTATGACATTCCAGATGAAAATGGTATTGAAAAGCATTATCGTATTTTATACAATGCTGATTTTATGGAGATTATTCCGACTGAAAACGCTGTTCCTTTAACTCAGGAAGATATTGATCAACTACTAGATAATTACAACGATATTAATCTATGGAAATCCAAGTTTCCAAAAGGAAGCTGGGTCTTAAGAGGTTTCGGTATTGTTTCTTTATTTGATGCCACAACAGAAAGTGCTATTTCTATATTGAAGAGCAGTTTACTAAAACCTGGTCCAAAAACAGTTGCCACAGATCAGGAAGTTTCTAATATTTTTCAGTCGATTTTTAATCTTCCGAATTTAAAAGTCGGATTTATTATCTATAATCCTGAAGAAGAGAAATTTATGCGACCTGCAAAATACGAAAATCAGATGAAGAGCTTTCTGCTTTCTTCTGATCAGGAAGTAGATTGCAAAAATGCTTTTTTTGGATGTTCTTTCGAAAATTTATTAGACAATAAAGAACCTTTTGTAATATCTAATGTGAGCAAATTCACTGAAGAACAGACGAATAAAAAACTTGGCGAGCATTTACTTTCACAAGGTATCAAAAGCTGCATATTTGCACCAGTTATAAAAAACGGGCATTTATTAGGAGTTGTAGAATTAGTTTCTCAAAATACACGAGATCTCAATAGTGTAAATGCAACAAAACTAGATTTGGTTCTGCCATACTTAACCGATACGATTGATCGTGTTAATACCGATATGCAACATCAGATTGAAGCGATTATTCAGCGTGAATATACTACGATTCACCCAAGTGTATATTGGAAATTTAAAAGAGAATCTCAGAATTATTTTCAAAATATGAATCATACCAAAGATTATATTTTTAAAGAAATTGTCTTTAAAAATGTATATCCGCTGTATGGCCAAATTGATATTAAAGGTTCTTCTGAGCATCGTAATGAAACGGTAAAAATTGATTTAAAAAGTCAACTGACAGCTCTTATGGAAATTTTTGATAATCAAGAAGAAAATTCAAACCTAGTTCTTTTGGAACAAAGAAAATTTGAATTGGAATCGCTTCGAGACGAATTGGATTATCCACTAAAAGCTGATACAGAACAGCATATACAGCGTTATATTGAAGAAGAAATTCATCCGATACTGAAAAACACTAAAAGCAATCCTAAGTCTGAAAAGTTAGAGCAATTGTACTTTGATAGTCTGGATGAAAAAACTGGAATGTTTTATCAGGAAAGAAAAAAGTTCGACAATGCGATGTCAATTATAAATAAAAGATTGGCTACTGTTTTAGACAGAAAACAAGTTGAAGCGCAACAGATTTATCCGCACTATTATGAGCGTTTTAAAACGGATGGCGTTGAACACAATTTGTATATTGGAGCTTCAATTGCTCCAACAAAACCATTTGATATCATGTATTTGCATAATCTTCGTTTATGGCAATTGCAGACATTGTGTGAAATGGAATTGGAACATCACGAGCTTAAAGCTTCATTACCATATGAATTGGATGTTACTTCATTGATTTTGGTTTTCAGTTCTGCTCTTTCAATCCGTTTCAGAATGGATGAAAAACGTTTTGATGTAGATGGAACTTACAATGCAAGATATGAAGTTGTTAAAAAACGAATTGACAAATCGCATATTAAAGGAACAAACGAAAGAATTACTGAGAAAGAGAAAATCACAATTGTGTATTCTCAAAATAGTGAAGAAGCAGAATATTTAAAATACATTAAATACCTGCAACACAAAAAAATTCTTGAACCTTCTATTGAACAATTTGAAGTTGAAGATCTTCAGGGAGTTTCTGGTTTGAGAGCTATTCGTGTCAAAGTAATCAACAATAGTTCTAACCCAGGAATTAAGAAAATAACTTATCAGGATTTATTAGATGAGCTCAACTAAATAGTTGAGCTTTTTTTTAGAAAAACTTTGTCAAAGTTTAAAACTTTGACAAAGTTAATTAGCTTTAAATAGACTTAAAAGCAATCACAAACGCAATCACCGTTATGATAATTCCGAACATAAAAAAGTTATAGGCAATTCGGAGTAAATTATATTTTCGCTGTAAAACCAATCCTAGATAATACAAATCTTTAATCATAGTTGAATAGAGATAATCTCGATCTTTCATCATTTCATTCATTGCCCAATCATAATCTTCTAAAGGCATTTTGTAGAAATTTCCAAAAAACATCAGATTCACTTTTTTAGCTTCAACATCATCTCTCGTAAAAAAACCAGAAGTTACTTTTGGACGTGTAGAAAGAATGGCAAAAATAATTGTGATCACACTCGACATCAGCATAATAAACGTCGGCACAACTAAATGCGCATTTTTTGGACTGTCTAATTTTGGAATAATAGACGATAAAGCAATCGAGATGATAATTGCATTTACAGACAATAAAATATTGGCTTTACTATCTGCAATTCCGCTCAAACGAGTATGATTCCCAAGCGTAACACGAAATAAAGTATCGATTCCACGATCTGGTTTTTCGGTTTTATCCTTCTTTTTATCTTCTTCTAGTGCGGCAGCGGCTTTCAATTCTTGTTTATTGATCTTTTTCTGAATCATTAATAGATTTTTTTCTTTCAGAGGTTGCCATTTTCTTAAAGCATAATCGGTATAAAAGCGATGTTTATTCAATAAAAAATTTAAGTTTTCTCTTGTCCATTCTGCGTTAGAGAAACTAACTATTCCAGCATTTTTTAATTCTAAACGCAATAATTCGCAAGTTGTAGCATATTCAGTTCCCATTAAATGAGCGTAATCTGCATCGCGTATAATTTTCTCTAAATGCGTTTTAGGTTCATATTCTTTAACTGTAGCCAGAATTAAACTAGAAACTAAAGCAATAAATTCTTCCGATTTTCCTTTTTCGCGCAAAAAGTTGGCAGCTATTTCAGTGCTTTTCTTTTCATGATTTTCATATCCTTCAATATATCCCGTGTCGTGAAACCATGCTGCAACCAAAAGAGCTTCCTTATCCTCACCTTCTACATCTTCTTTTTTGCAAAGTTCTTTTACCGCAGTAACCACAGTAAAAGTATGATTAAAATTATGGTAAGAATATAAATTAGAAAGTTTATCTTTGAGTAAATTACCGACAAAATCTTCGGATTGTTCTATTAGATTCATAAAGAATATTTTTATACCACTAAATTATGAAATTGTTTTTGGATAATCATTTTATTGCTAAGATTAAAAATTACTCTTTGGCAATTATGGCGCTATTCATCATTTATTCTTGCGCAACGCGCAAACCTCAATACGGAAAAAATGTTAGTGCCACTGAAACAGAAAACGCTACAGATACGATACAAATTGCACATACTTTTTTTCTTGTTGGAGATGCTGGAAATGCCGATGAAGAGCAAGCACAGCAAACACTGGAGCTTTTGCATCAAAAGTTAAAAAAAGCGAGCAAAAAATCGACGCTTCTTTTTTTAGGTGATAATATTTATCCGAAAGGTTTTCCTGGCAACAAACATCCTGAAGACAAAGCCTTAGCAGAAACCAAACTGACTAATCAATTAAAATTAACCAAAGACTTTAAAGGAAAAACAATTGTAATTCCTGGAAATCATGATTGGTATAGCGGCATTAAAGGTTTGGAACGTCAGGCGGATTTTGTTACAAAATATTTAAACGATAAAAAAAGTTTTCTTCCGAGAAAATCATGCCCTATTGAAACTGTAAAAATTGATAGCACTACTGCTTTGATAGTTGTTGATAGTGAGTGGTTTCTAGAAAATTGGAACGATCATCCAACTATAAATGACAATTGCGAAATTAAAACCAGAGAAGCCTTTTTTGAAGAACTTGAAGGTCAATTGAACAAAAATCAAGAGAAAACAGTTGTCTTAGCAATTCACCATCCGTTATTAAGCAATGGAACACATGGCGGTCAATTTTCGTTAGAAAAACAATTATTCCCTTTAGAACAAAAAATTCCTCTTCCTGTAATTGGCTCATTCATCAATTTGTTGCGAAAAACATCTGGCGTTAGTCCGCAGGACATTCAAAATAAACAATACACTATTTATGCAAAAAGAATTAAAACGCTTTTGCAAAAACAGAAAAATGTAATAGTTGTTTCTGGACACGACCATAACCTTCAATACATAAGCAAAGAAAATATTCAACAGATTATTAGCGGTGCAGGATCAAAATCTGAAGCCGCAAGAGCCATCAGTCCTTATGATTTTTCGTATGGAGGAAATGGTTATGCTACATTAACTATGTATAAAAGTGGCGATGCTAAAGTTTCTTATTATGGAAATGAAAACAACAAAGAGAAACTTCTTTTTGAGCGTGAAATTATAAAAGCCAAAGAAATCAATTGGGCTTCAGATATTCCAAATAATTTTCCTGCAAAAGTCACTACTTCGATTTATTCACCAAAAATGACTCAAAAAGGTGCGTTTCACAGATTTTTATTTGGCCAGCATTACAGAAAATATTACAGTCTTCCTATTGAAGCTACAACGGCAACTGTAGATACATTAAAAGGAGGTTTAAAACCAATTCGTGAAGGCGGCGGACATCAATCAGTTTCATTAAGAATGGCAGATCCTCAAGGGCGTGAGTTTGTCATGCGCGCAATGAAAAAAAGTGCAACAGTATTTTTACAATCAGTTGCTTTTAAAGACCAATACGTGGTAAATGATTTCGAGAAAACATATGCCGAAGATTTCTTATTTGATTTTTACACTACTTCTCATCCTTATGCTTCTTTTGTTATTGGCGAAATGTCTGATCAAATTGGTTTAAGACATACGAATCCTATTTTATATTATATCCCGAAGCAAAATGGTTTGGGAGAATTTAATGCAAGCTTTGGAGATCAATTATATATGGTCGAAGAAAGACCTGCTGATAATCATTTGGATGGAAAAAATTTCGGAAAACCAAGCAACATCATCGGAACTGACGATATGATGCTAAATCTTCATAAAGATGAAAAATATGTGGTTGATGAAAAAGAATATATAAAAGCTCGTTTATTTGACATTCTTATAGGTGATTGGGACAGACATAGCGATCAATGGCGTTGGGCTGAATATAAAGAAGATGGAAAAGTAATTTATAGACCAATTCCGAGAGATCGTGATCAGGCTTTTGTAAAATATGATGGTGCTTTGCTTTCACTTTTAATGAACATGCCTCCACTTCGTCATATGCGATCTTTTAAAGGTGACAGGATCAATGTGAAATGGCTTGGCAGAGAACCTTACCCAATGGATTTGGCTTTTCTAAGAACTGCTGAAAAAAAAGAATGGGTGGAACAGGCCAAATATATTCAAGAAAATTTAACTGATGCAGATATTGATGAGGCTTTCAAAAACATGCCAAAAGAGGTTCAGGATGGAACAGTTGATGAAATCAAAGCAAAATTAAAGAGGAGAAAAAAAGATCTTCAAAAGTACGCTCGTGAATATTCTGATGTTTTAAACAGAACCGTGATGATTGCCGGAACAGACAAGAAAGATAAGTTTGTTTTGAATCATAATGTAAAAAAGGGGATTGAAATTCAGGTTTTCAGAATTAAAAAAGAAGGCGATGAATTGCTTTANNCCAATGGATTTGGCATTTCTAAAAACTGCTGGAGAAAAAGAATGGATTGAACAAGCCAAATACATTCAAGAAAACTTGACAGATGCAGATATTGATGTGGCTTTCAAAAATATGCCAAAAGAAGTTCAGGACGAAACGGTTGATGAAATCAAAGCAAAACTAAAAAGCAGAAAAAAAGATCTTCAAAAATATGCTCGTGAGTATTCTGATGTATTAGATAGAACGGTTATGATAGCTGGAACGGATAAAAAAGACAAGTTTGTTTTAAATCATAATGTTAGGAAAGGAATTGAAATTCAGGTTTTCAGNNAAAGAAGGCGATGAATTGCTTTATACCAAAAATGTAACCGACGATAAAACCAAAAATCTTTGGATTTATGGACTAGACGATAATGATGTTTTTGAAGTAAAAGGAAATGAGAAATCAAATATAAAAATCCGTTTGCTTGGCGGCCAGAACAATGATACTTACAATATTGAAAACGGAAGAAAGGTTATTGTTTATGATTTCAAATCAAAAGAAAATACTTATAATCTAGATTCTAAAACACAAACACAGTTAACAGACGATTATGATGTTAATTTATATAACTACGAAAAACCAAAATACAATGTAATTGCGGGACTTCCGAACATTGGTTATAATCCTGATGATGGCGTAAAAATGGGAGTCAACGTAAATTATACGGTAAATAATTTCAAACAGAATCCGTACACGCAAAAGCATATTTTTAATGCATTTTACTATTTTGCTACTGGCGGTTTAGAGTTTAATTATGCTGCACATTTTCCAGGTTTATTAGGAAAATGGGTTATTGATGTGGAATCATTGTATACGACTCCAAATTTTGCCATGAACTATTTTGGTTATGGAAATGAGTCTCAGTATAATGATGATCTAGGAATGGATTACAATCGTGTCCGTATTAGAAAATTTAATGCTTCGGGTGCCATTCGCCATGTTGGAAGATATGGAAGTGAGTTTAGTGTTCAGCCAATTTTTCAGAGAATGACAGTTGAAGATACCGAAAACAGATACATTAATATTCCTGGAATTGTAAATCCAGATGTATTTGACAGTCAGAATTATGGAAGTTTAAAAGTAAAATATCAGTTTAAAAATTCAGATTTTGCGGCAAAACCAACTTTAGGAATGGCTTTTATGATTGCGGCGACTTGGACAGCTAATTTAGATGACACAAAGAAAAATTTCCCTACTCTAGAAAGCTTCTTAGGATTTACTCATAAAATTGATCATAACGGAAAATTAATATTGGCCACTTACGTTAAAGGAAAAGCTATTTTTAACAATAATTACGAGTTTTATCAAGGCGCTTCTTTGGGCGGAGATACAGATTTACGCGGATATAGAAATGAGCGTTTCTTAGGAAGTTCTTATTTTTCTCAAAGTTCTGATTTGCGTTTAAGTATTGGAAAAATACGTAAAACGATTGTTCCTTTTACATACGGAATTTTAGGTGGTTTCGACTACGGAAGAGTCTGGCTTGATGGCGAAGAATCAAAAAAATGGCATCAAGATTACGGCGGCGGACTTTGGCTGAATGCCATAAATGTTATTACAGCGAGAATCTCTTATTTTAAATCTCCTGATGAAATTGGAAGATTGATTTTTGGAGCAGCGTACAGCTTCTAGCTGTAGGTTCAAAGTTGCAAAGGCTCAAAGTAACAAAGTTTTTTTAGCCACGAATTACACTAATTTACACTAATTTTTATTTAAATATAATTCGTGAAAATTAGTGTAATTCGTGGCTAATTTTTTTGACTTAGTATGTTAGCATCTCAGAATCTTAAAATCTAAATTCATAGAGTTTGCCTCCTATTTTATTTGTTTTTTCGTCGGCGATTAACAAAGTGTTATTATCTTTAAAAACAATCGCTTCTTTTTGCGAAAAGTGATTTAGATTTAATTCTGTTTGTTTTCCTGTGTGGAATAAATCGCCTTTAAAATCTTTAAACAAAAGCACTTTGTCATGACTTAATAACGCTACTTTTTTTCCGTCTGGACTAATTGAAGCACTTGTCAGCACACAATGATTATAATTGTTGCATGTTTTAAATTCTCCAATCTTTACTGCTTTCTGAGTTCCTGCGGCATTTTTTATTTTGTAGATAAAAGCAGTTCCGTCAAAACCTTTGCTTCTGTTTTTGGTAAAAAGATAGAAATAACCGTTTTGTTCAAAAAAACCTTCAACATCATAGAACATTTCTTTTTTCTTTGGAGGAAATTCTTTTTGTTCTGGATA
>NZ_DHEI01000011.1:16306-17058 GCF_002399805.1 Flavobacterium sp. UBA4854 | reverse complement strand
ACATTTGTTGCATTTGAGATTGTGATTGTTTTAGCTATTTTACCTTTAGAATCAATTGCATAAATGGCGTTTTTGTTTCCGCTATCTTCCAAAGTGTAAAGAATATTGGTTTCTGGAAAATAAGTAATTCCCGAAACTTCTTTCAATTTTTTAGGCAACGAATAAAGTTCTTTTAAATCAGAGCCAGATTGTTTCTGGCAAGCTAGTAAAGCAATTGAGCAAATAACTAAAAAAGATTTTTTCATAATATTTTTTTTTATTTTGCCACAGATTAAAAAGATTATAATGATTCAAAAATCTTTTTAATCTGTGAATCCCGATAACTATCGGGAGTGGCTAAAACTTTAAACTAAGTTAGTATTTTTGAAATTACGTGTAATAAATTCAAACGCAGCATGCATCACATGCCCCATTGATTTTGCGTTTTTAAATTTCATATCATTCGTATAACGATACAATTCCATTTTCAATTGTGTCAAATGCTCTTGCGTTGAAATGGTATCGTGGCACATAATATTCAACAATTTTTTGATTCTGGTTTCGGCAGAATGAATACGTTTCGCCAAAATCGCTCTTTCTTCATCTTTGTACTGAATAATAGAACGTTCTTCTAATTTCTCTTTGATCAATTGAATCATTGGAAAATTTTCTTTGAAAAACTGCGGACGATATACTTTAAAATTTCCCTCGTAACATTGCTGATCAAAATCGATCGGACGAATTTTATAGACTACTTGATCAAAATCGTGAAT
>NZ_DHEI01000011.1:8769-16105 GCF_002399805.1 Flavobacterium sp. UBA4854 | reverse complement strand
ACAAACTCTTTAGCAATCTGCGCTTTTTCCATTTCGCTACATTTATCGAGAAGGGTATCCATAAAAACATCGCCTGGAATTCCGATAATATGTTCCTCTATCAGAGTATCTTTATAAACTAGAAAGTTGATTTTATCTGGCGAAAGAATATCTTCCAATTCTAATCCATAAATACGCGAAGCATCTGCTTTTTTGATGTAAAAATGTACATAGTTATCATTGAGAATATTTCGAACCTTAATTCTAAAAGGTTTTGAATTTCCGAAAGTACAATAATCAATCGCATCGACATTCAGGTATTGAATGATTTCGCTATTTCCGTCAGAATGCAGCAGCGAGTAGATTTTCTTTAGATTTAAATCAATTTCACTGCGCTCAAATTCTCCATAATATACTCGAATCCAAAGCGTATCGTTATCATGTTTATCATAAACATTTATAGAACCCGAAAAACGAAGCAAGTCATCATAAAACACAGATACTTTAGATATACGTTCGTATCGTTCTAAGTAACTTAAAAGTGGCTGTGTTAAAGGGTAAGACGGTTTTTTTAAAACCATTAAAGGCTCGCTCATTTTGAATATCTTTATTACAAATTTACATCAATACGATTTAAAGTTAGAATTTAAAGTAACAAAAATCAACTTGACTCGTCATATTAAAAACTAAAACCAGAAAAATTTGGAAACCATATTAACCATTGAGAATTTAAGCAAAAGATACGGCCGAATTCAGGCTTTGAAAAATGTATCTTTTCAAATACAAAAAGGTCGCGTTTATGGCATTCTAGGGCCAAACGGCAGCGGAAAATCGACTACATTAGGAATTGTTTTGAGTGTTGTCAACAAGTCGTCTGGCAATTATAGCTGGTTTGATGGCAAAGTAGAAACGCATGAGGCTTTAAAAAAGGTTGGCGCTATTATAGAAAGACCAAATTTTTATCCGTACATGACGGCCGAACAAAACCTAAAACTGGTTTGCAAAATCAAAAATATCAATTATTCTAAAGTTAACGAAAAACTAGAATTAGTTGGTTTGAGTGAAAGAAAAGACAGCAAGTTCAGTACTTTTTCTTTAGGAATGAAACAGCGTCTGGCCATTGCATCGGCACTTTTAAATGATCCCGAAATTTTAATTTTAGACGAACCAACCAACGGATTAGATCCACAAGGAATTCATCAAATTCGAGATATCATAAAAAAAATTGCATCTCACGGAACGACAATTTTATTGGCTTCTCATTTATTGGACGAAGTAGAGAAAGTCTGCTCGCAAGTAATTGTTTTAAGAAAAGGCGAAGTTTTATATTCTGGACCTGTTGACGGAATGTCTTCAAACGAAGGTTTCTTTGAACTACAAGCCAATGACAATTTAATTCTAAAAACTGCTTTACAGGAACATCCTGCTGTAGATAGAATTGCTGAAGAAGACGGAAAAGTTTTGGTTTATCTAAAATCTGATTTATCGGCTTCAGACTTAAATCAGTTTCTGTTTTCTAAAAACATTGTTTTAAGCCATTTAGTAAAACGCAAAAACAGTTTAGAAGCACAATTTTTAGAGTTAACCAAAAACGCCATCGCCCAAAAAAACTAAACCATGAAAAGACTTCTTTCTATAGAATTACAAAAAATCTGGATGAACAAAGCCAGCCGATTATTAACTTTGACCTATTTTATATTACTTTCTTTTATAGCATTAATTGCTGTTATAAAATTTGACATTGGTCCTTTTAAATTTCATTTGGCAGAAATGGGAATCTTTAATTTTCCGTTTATCTGGCATTTTAACACCTATGTTGCGGCTTGGTTAAAATTCTTTTTAGCTATTGTAATCGTTTCAATGATGGCAAATGAGTATAGCTACGGAACTTTAAAACAAAACTTAATTGATGGTCTGAGCAAAAAAGAATTTATTTTATCTAAATTCTTAACTGTGGTTTTATTTGCTTTTGCATCTACAGTTTTTGTTTTTATCATGAGTTTAATTTTAGGATTATGCTTTTCTTCTTATACCGAATTTGGAATTATTTTTAGTGAGTTAGATTATCTTTTAGCCTTCTTTGTAAAACTAACTGGATTCTTTTCTTTCTGTTTATTTTTAGGAATCTTGGTAAAACGTTCTGCTTTTGCACTTGGTTTTCTTCTAGTTTGGAATATATTAGAAGCAATCATAAGAGGTTTTTTAGCTTTTAAAGTTTTCCCAAATAGCGATACTGATAAAAAGATTACACAGTTTTTACCCTTAGAATCAATGTCTAATTTGATTGTTAATCCTGGCCCAAGATTATCGGTAGTAAAAAATATTGGTTCGCAAATCGGAATTGCAACAGACGCTGATTTTAGCGTACATTATTCTGCTATTTTAATTGTTTTAGTCTGGACTTTTGTATTTATATATTTTTCTTACAAATTATTAAAAAATAGAGATTTGTAGTATATTTGTTACTATGAGTCAAATAAGAGTTTTTCTAATTCTAATTTTGTGCTGTTTTTGTTATAAAATCAGGGCGCAGGATATTTCTGTAAATGATACAGCTACTCCAACAGATTTAATCCAGAATGTTTTAATAAATAGTTCTTGTGTTGATGTTGAAAGTGTAAACGCATCAGGAAACCCTACTCCAAATCAACAGAGTTATGGTTCTTTTACAGCTGGTTCAAATTTTCCTTTTCCTGGCGGAATAGTTTTAAGTACATCTCCTAGTAAAAACGCTGAAGGTCCTTTTAACCAACAAGGTTCTAAAGGCACACAAGTAAGAACTTGGAATGGTGATGCAGATCTTAATACTGCTTTAGGAATTAACAACAGTACACAAGCAACAGTTTTAGAATTTGATTTTATAGCACTTACCAACTCTATTAGCTTTAATTATATTTTTGCTTCGAATGAATATCAGAATAATTTTCCCTGTATATATTCTGACGGATTTGCTTTCTTAATTAAAGAAGCTGGAAGCAGTGATAATTATAAAAACCTTGCTGTTTTACCCAATACCACTACTGCAGTTTCGGCTACAACAGTACACCCAAAAATTGAAACCATAAATGGCAGTGGCGGAGAACCATTGGTTGGTTGTGAAGCAATAAACGAAAATTATTTTAATGGCTATAATACAGCTGCAAGCCCTATTAATTATGCTGGGCAAACTGTTGTGATGAATGCTTCTACAGATGTAATTCCAAACAAAAAATATCATCTAAAATTGGTTGTTGCCGATGATGTTACTCGACAATACAATTCGGCAGTTTTTATTGAGGCAGGCAGTTTTGTAACTAAAATAAATTTTGGAGAAGATAGAACTGTAGCAAATAGCAATCCTGTTTGTTTTGGAGAAAATTTTTCTTTAGATACCCATTTAAGCGCAACAGCATATACTTTTAAATGGTATAAAAAAGACGCTTCTAATACTTATGTTGAAATTCCTGGCGCACTATCTCCATCTTACACTGTGCCATCATCTGGGGCATATAAAGTAGAAGCTACAATGAACAATACAGCATGTGTTTCTGTTGGAGAAATCACGGTTGAATTTTCTGCTCAAATCCCGTCAACAAATACTTCTTTATTACAATGTGATGATGATACAGATGGAGTTACAGTTTTTGATCTAACTAAAGCTGCTAATATTGTAAAAAACAATGATTCTCAAATTACCAATCAAGGCTACTACGAAACTTTGGCAGATGCAAAGGCAAAAACAAATCCAATTTTAAATCCGCAACGATATACTAACAAGTCACCAAATCAAATTGTTTTTGCTCTACTAGAAAACACTTATGGTTGTAATACTACAGCCGAAATTACTCTAAATGTTTCTAATTCTGTCATTCCTAATCAAAACCCAATAGAAACCTGTGATGGAGATGATACTCAAGACGGTTTATATCAATTTGATTTAAGCGCAGAAGTAACTCCTCAAATTTTATCAGGTTTGCCGACAGGATTGCTAATTAATTATTTCTTGACTTCTGCAGATGCAATTACAGAAACTAATCCGTTGCCAAATATTTTTAAAAATACAACTCCAAATAGTCAAACGATTTATGCACGTGCTGCAAATGGACCTAATTGTTATGATATAACTCCTATAGAATTAATTGTTCACACATTTGATCCTCCTAATTTTGAAGATGAAACTCGTTATTTATGTAAAGGAGACGATATGACCTTAAGTGTAGATTCTAGTTTTAGCAGTTATACGTGGTCTAACGGAAGTACCACAAATTCTATAGTAATTAATAGTGCTGGAGACTATTCTGTAACTGTAAAAGATGCAAATGGCTGCGAAAAAACTAAAAAATTCAAAATAATTTTATCTGAACCAGCCACAATTACCGGAGCAGACGTAAAGGATTTTTCTGGAAATGACAATACTGTTGAGATCCAGTATACAGGCGCAGGAAATTATGAGTTCTCTCTTGATGGAAAAGTCTACCAGGACAGTTCTATTTTCACACAAGTAACTCCAGGTGTTTATAATGCGATTGCTAGAGATAAAAATGGCTGTGGTTTGTCAAGTTCATTTTTAATATATGTATTAGATTATCCGCGCTTCTTTACCCCAAACGGAGATGGATATAATGATTTATGGGTAATTAAAAATATTGATCAAATGCCAGATTTTACGATTTCAATTTTTGATCGCTATGGAAAATTGCTAAAACAAATGAATCAAAATGGCACTGGATGGAACGGAATTTTTAATGGTAGAGAAATGCCTTCTGATGATTACTGGTTTACCCTTCTTTTTGTAAATGGAAAAAATGTCAAAGGACACTTTAGCTTAAAGCGATAATCTCAATATTTTAACTTAATTCCAAATATTCGTTCAAAAATAATATCTATAAAAAGTTAAAAACACCTATTTTGTATTAAATTTACTTCAAAATAAAGAAGATGAATTTATGTAAAAAATTACTTGTTTTATTCTTATTCTGCTCAAATCTTTATGCGCAAAATGATTGCAAAGATGCACTTATTGTTTGTGGAAATTCTGGTTTTAAAGGCCTAACTATTAATGGCCCGGGAAACATTAACGAAATAAAACCAGAAAATAGTTGCGGTACTACAGAAAGCAACAGTATATGGCTAAAAATCCTAATCAAAACTTCTGGCACTTTAGGTTTCATAATTACTCCAGAAAGCTCAGATCTTAAAGAAGATTTCGATTTTTTTGTATTTGGCCCTAATGCCAAATGTTCTTCTTTATCTTCTCCCATTAGATGTTCAACAACAAATCCTCAAATGGCACATCTTACTTATAATCAAACTGGGATTGATGGCAACCACTATGATACGTTTGAAGGTCCTGCAGCTTTAGGCGATGGATATTTAAAATGGCTGAATGTTAATGAAGGAGAAAGCTATTTTGTAGTTGTCGATCGTCCAATTGGTTCAAGTAATTTTTCATTGCAATGGCTTGGAAATGCGACTTTTTATGATGCACCAACGATCAATATAAGTCACCAAACGAACTTAATATGACCAATTCCGATTTTACTGCGAGTATGTCATCAACTTTTGACTTAACAGTAAATTCTCCAAAAATAATAGGATCTCAAACCGATATAAAAGTGACATATCACAATTCTTCAAATGATGCAATTATTAATATCAACCCTATAGAAAATCCGACCGCTTACAAAAACACCACAAGTCAAGAAACGATTTTTGTTAGAGCCACCAATACCACAACACAATGTTACAATGTAACTTCTTTTACAATCAAGGTAAATGATAAAATTGATTTTCCAAAAAACAAAGTTGAAATTTGTGATGAAAATGATGCAGATCCATATGACGGAAAAACCGTTGTAAATCTTAATCAAGTTTCTAAAATAGTTTTTGACAATGCAGACATTTCTAGTCTAACTATAAAATACTATTTATCTCAAAACGATGCCGATAATAATATAAACGAACTGCCAAATCTATTCAGCAATAGCATTCCTTTTGAACAAACTATATACATTAAAGCCTTTAGCAGCACAATAAGCGCATCTGTTGCTCCGATTAAAATTGTCGTAAATCCTCTGCCTCAAAAAGTTACTACTTCTCTTGTACAATGTGATACAGACGAAAATGCATCTGGATTAGTTCTATTTAATTTGAACGAAGCAAACGCTTCTCTATCTAATAACGATTCTAATCTTGAAACTTCGTTTTTTAACACCAATACAGATGCTTTAAACAATCAAAATCAATTAAATCCAGTTTATACAAATACTAGCAATCCTCAAACTCTATATGTCAGAGTTCGAAATTTAAAAACAAACTGTACCAGCATATCCAATCTTATTTTAAAAACTAATGTTATTTCGGTGCAAACTCACACACTTAATTTAGTATGTGATGATGATGGAAATGAGGATGGAATACATCTTTTTGACCTAACAAGCGCTAATATCACAGTTTCAAACAATCAGGACTTAAAATATTATCCAACCGAAAATGACGCTTTACTAGAACAAAATTCTATTGAGAACCCTCTAAAATATGAAAACAAAATACCATACAATGATTTTGCCTTTGCAAGGATTGAAGAAGGAAACACTTGTTTCGGAATTAGCAAAATTAAACTTGAAGTAGCAAAATTGCCTAGTCTTGAAACTGATACTTCTACAAATGTTTGCGACAACGATTCTTCTTTTTATGCAAAATTAGATGCAGGAGTTACTAATGATAATGCTTTAAATGATTTCTCCTATATATGGAAAAAAGGTGGTAGTGAAATACCTGATCAAACTAATTCTACATTAAACGTTAATACTATTGGAACTTATACTGTTACTGTAACAAACAAAAATAACTGTTCTAAAACAAGAAAATTCGAAGTCGTTTCTTCTAATATTGCGACTATAAAAGATATTGAAATTATAGATCTACAAATTGACGATTCTAATAAAGTTACAGTAAATGCAACTGGAAACGGAGATTATGAATATAGCCTAAATGCGCCAAGCGGTCCTTTTCAAGATTCGAATATATTTGAAAATGTAAAATCTGGAATTCATGATGTCTATATAAATGACAAGAAAAAGTGCGGCATAATTAATAAAACAATTGCAGTAATTGGAGTGCCCCACTATTTTACACCAAATAACGATGGCCACAATGATTATTGGAATATAGCGGGATTAAACAAAAACGAGTATAAAGATTCTAAAGTTTACATCTATGATCGTTATGGAAAATTAATAAAACAATTAACCGTATTTGATATAGGTTGGGATGGAACTTTTCAAGGCAGTCCGCTCCCTTCAGATGATTATTGGTACCTCTTAAAACTTAGCGATCATAGAGAAGCAAAAGGACATTTTAGTTTGAAACGGTAAAT
>NZ_DHEI01000011.1:0-8596 GCF_002399805.1 Flavobacterium sp. UBA4854 | reverse complement strand
ATAAAAAAATCCCAAACTCCAGAATTGGAATTTGGGATTTTTATATTGAAAATTAATCTAATTAGATTTTGTATCTCTTTCTATCTGTTTCGCTTAAGTAAATTTTTCTTAAACGTAAAGATTTTGGAGTAACTTCAACATACTCATCTTTTTGAATGTACTCTAAAGCTTCTTCTAATGAGAATTTGATAGCTGGAATAATTCTAGCTTTATCATCAGCTCCTGAAGAACGTACGTTAGAAAGTTTTTTCGTTTTAGTAACGTTAACTGTCATATCGTCGCTACGAGTATTTTCTCCAATTACCTGACCTTCATAGATATCTTCGTTAGGATCAACAAAGAATTTACCACGATCTTGTAATTTATCGATAGAGTAAGGAATTGCTTTTCCGTTTTCCATAGAGATTAATGAACCGTTGTTACGCCCAGGAATTTCTCCTTTGTATGGTTCGTATCCGATGAAACGGTGCGCCATAATAGCTTCACCAGCAGTAGCAGTAAGCAATTGATTTCTTAATCCGATAATTCCACGAGATGGAATGTTGAATTTAATAATCATACGCTCTCCTTTACCTTCCATAGAAAGCATTTCTCCTTTACGGATAGTAACGAATTCAACCGCTCTACCTGAAAGGTTTTCTGGTAAATCGATAGTTAATTCCTCAATTGGCTCACATTTCACACCATCAACTTCTTTGATGATAACTTGTGGCTGACCAATTTGAAGCTCATACCCTTCTCTTCTCATTGTTTCAATAAGAACAGATAAGTGAAGTACACCACGACCAAATACCATGAATTTATCAGCAGAATCAGTTTCTCCAACTTTCATCGCTAAGTTTTTCTCAAGCTCTTTTGTTAATCTTTCACGAATATGTCTAGAAGTAACAAATTTACCTTCTTTACCAAAGAAAGGAGAATCGTTAATTGTAAACAACATACTCATTGTTGGCTCGTCGATAGCAATTGTTTGTAAAGCTTCTGGATTTTCAAAATCAGCGATAGTATCACCAATTTCAAAACCTTCAATACCTACAACAGCACAAATATCACCAGCAACAACTTCTTCTACTTTTCTACGGCCTAAACCTTCAAAAGTGTGTAATTCTTTAATTCTAGATTTGATGATTTTTCCATCTCTTTTTACCAAAGAAATTGGCATACCTTCTTTTAAAGTACCTCTTTCAAGACGTCCGATAGCGATACGACCTGTAAATGAAGAGAAATCTAAAGAAGTAATCAACATTTGTGGAGTTCCTTCAGAAACTTTTGGAGCAGGAACATTAGCAATAACCATGTCTAATAAAGGCTCAATGTTTTCTGTTTGATTTTTCCAATCATCAGACATCCAGTTGTTTTTAGCAGAACCGTAAACAGCTGGGAAATCTAACTGCTCTTCAGTAGCTCCTAATTCGAACATTAGATCAAAAACTTTCTCGTGAACTTCTTCTGGAGTACAGTTTTCTTTATCTACTTTATTGATAACCACGCAAGGTTTCAATCCTAAATCAATCGCTTTTTGTAAAACGAAACGAGTTTGTGGCATTGGACCTTCGAAAGCATCAACTAGTAAACATACACCATCGGCCATGTTCAATACACGTTCAACTTCACCTCCAAAATCGGCGTGGCCTGGAGTATCGATAATATTGATTTTTGTTCCTTTATATTGAACAGAAACGTTTTTAGAAGTAATTGTAATACCTCTCTCACGCTCTAAATCATTATTATCTAAGATTAAATCACCTGTGTTTTCGTTCTCACGAAATAACTGACAGTGATACATAATTTTATCAACCAAAGTTGTTTTACCGTGATCGACGTGGGCAATAATTGCAATGTTTCTAATAGATTCCATCTGTGATTTTTAATGGGCGCAAAGGTACACTTTATTTTTTAAAAAAAAATGTTTCTATCATAGTTTGCGTATATACAATCAATTAGTTAATACAAAACGCGAAAATATCGGTTTCAAAATGACATTAACATACGTTTAGTTATAGTTAAATTAACTATATTTGAAGTGATGAAAAGTAAAACTCTCCAAATTACTCTTATTTATACAATCATCTCGATAATTATGGCGGCCATATGTCATAAATTACTCACAACCTACTTTTCTTCTTCAGAATATCAATATTTATTTTTAATAAAAGACATTATATTTATTCTAATCACAGGACTAGTTTTTAGTTTTATACTTTCAAAGAACGAAAAAAGAAATGTAACCATCTTTGAAAAGTTAAACAAAACCAACGAAGAAATAAAAGAATCGAATGAGAAATATGACATTGTAGCAAAAGCAACAAGCGACACTATTTGGGACTGGAAAATTCAAGAGGACAGTATTAATTGGAACAAAGGAATTGAAGGTGTTTTTGGTTACGACCCAAAAGAAGTAGGCAAAACTTCTAAATGGTGGTTTGATAAAATTCACCCGGAAGATAGTATCCGGATGTCAATAAAATTATATTCTTTTATAGAACAAAAAACAGAAAAATGGCAAGACCAATACCGTTTTAGATGTGCAGACGGAACATATAAGTATGTTTTGGATCGAGGTTTTTTATTAAAAGATGAAAACGGAAGAGCCATTAGAATGATTGGCGCAATCCAAGATATCACGAAACAAAAAGAAGAAGAGCAACGATTAAAGCTTTTAGAAACTGTAATTACTCAATCTAAAGATTCTATTTTAATTACCGAAGCCAATTCTTCTGACGGGAAAATACCAAAAATAGTTTATGTAAATCCTGCATTTTCTCAAATGTCAGGCTACCAATCAAACGAAATTATCGGAAAATCGCCAAATATTTTCAAAGGACCAAAATCAGATTCAGACGAATTAAAAAAGCTTTTAAGAGCCATAAAAAACAAAGAAGAATGCTTGATCGAAACTATTACCTACACAAAAAGTAAAGAAGAATATTGGGTACGCTTCTCTATGATTCCTATTTTCAATAACGAAGGAATGATCTCGCACTGGATTTCGATACAAAGAGATATTACTGATGAGAAAAAACTAGAAACAGAAAAAGAACATCTTATTCGAGAATTAACGCAAAACAATAAAGACTTAAAACAATTCTCTTATATCACATCTCATAACCTTAGAGCACCGCTTTCTAATTTAATCGGATTATTAAACCTTATAGAAGACATTCCAATAGAAAATGAAGAACTACAAGAAATACTAGCAGGATTTACAAAATCGACTCATTTGTTAAATGAAACCATCAATGATTTAGTAAAAGTTATCATTATTAAAGATAACCCTTCAATGCAGAAAGAAGAGGTTTCTTTAAAAGAAGTTTTTGAAAATGTATTTAGCCAGCTTTCTTTTCAAATTGAATTGCACAAACCAATAATCAAATTGAAATTTGACAAAGTTCCAGAACTTATTACAAACAAAGCTTATATTGAAAGTATTTTATTAAACCTGCTAACGAATTCCATCAAATACAAATCGGAAAATAGAAAACTAAAAATTTCTATTACAGCAGAACAAATAGAGCATAGAACAATTCTAACCTTTAAAGACAACGGAATAGGCATTGATTTGGAAAGAAATCGCGATAAAGTATTTGGACTTTATCAAAGATTCCACAATTACCCAGATAGCAAAGGATTAGGATTATATCTTGTAAAATCACAGGTGGAGACAATGGGAGGAACAATCTCTATCGACAGCGAAGTCAATAAAGGAACGACATTTACAATAACATTTAAAAATTAATTATTATGCTTGAGCAGATTTTATGCATCGATGATGACCCTATCACATTGATGCTATGCAAAAAAGTAATTTCAAAATCTTCATTTTCACATGAAGTTATTACAGCTCAAAACGGCGAAGAAGCTCTTCATCATTTCAACATCTTAAAATACACCAACGACAAAGCAAAAAAAAGGCCTGAATTAATTTTTTTAGATTTAAATATGCCTATTATGGGAGGATGGGAATTTTTAGATCACTTCACTTCTCCAGATTATATAGAATTCAATACTGTCCCTGTAATTGTACTATCCTCAACTATTGACCCTGAAGACCTTGCCAAAGCAAAAAAATATCCAATTATAATAGACTTTCTTTCTAAACCAATTACACAGCCCATGCTGGAATATCTTAAAAAGAAGATTGATTTATAAAGAAAGACACATAACACTCTAAATTTAAAAATCTAAACTCCAATTTTACAAAGATTGGAATTTAGATTTTTTTATTCTTAATTTCTATGTTCTTAAAATTAGAAACAAAAAAAGTCCTCTAAGAAGAGGACTTTTATATATCTAACAAATTGTATTAATTACAATTTAGCAACGTGTTTCGTTAATTTAGACTTCAAGTTAGAAGCTTTATTATCGTGAATGATGTTCTTTTTAGCCAATTTATCAATCATAGAAATTACAGTTGATAATTTTGCAGTAGCATCAGCTTTATCAGTAGCTAGTCTTAACGCTTTAATAGCATTACGAGTAGTTTTATGCTGATATCTGTTAAGAACTCTTCTTTTTTCGTTACTTCTGATTCTTTTTAATGCTGACTTATGATTTGCCATTTTCTTTTAATTTTAGATGTAATAATTATTATAAATACTAGTTAAAAAAGAAAAACCTCCCACAATCGTATAACAATCACTTTGGTTTTAACTAATAAAACAAAAACCGAGACACCAATTTTTGTTTTACAAAACTTATTTACAACTAATTTGTAGTCCGTAGGGGAATCGAACCCCTGTTACCAGGATGAAAACCTGGCGTCCTAACCCCTAGACGAACGGACCAATATTCTCCTAAGTTGGAAACTTTTCAATATGTAATATAACTTGTAGTCCGTGGGGGAATCGAACCCCCCTTACCAGGATGAAAACCTGGCGTCCTAACCGATAGACGAACGGACCGCGCTTCTGTATTGCGGATGCAAAGATACATCTATTTTTTATTTGCGCAACACCTAATGCAAAAAAATATATATTTTTTTAATACGCCTTAGCAAAAAGCACTCTTTTAGAAGAAGGTTCCCCAGTAAACACACAGGTTCCCGCCTCTTCAACAGCATCCAAAGGAATGCATCTAATTGTTGCTTTTGTCAATTCTTTTATCTTCTCTTCTGTCTCTGCAGTTCCGTCCCAGTGAGCAGACAAAAAGCCTCCTTTACCTTCTAAAACTTCTTTAAATTCCTCAAAACTATTTACTTCCGTAATATGAGTATTGCGATAATCTAAAGCTTTTGTAAATAAGTCAACTTGAATCTGTTCTAAAAGATTATTTACATGCTCAACAATTTTTTCGCTAGCAACAACTTCTTTTGTCAAATTATCACGTCTTGCCACCTCAAAAGTTCCATTTTCCAAATCTTTTGGACCAACAGCAATTCGAACAGGAACTCCTTTTAATTCCCATTCTGCAAATTTAAATCCTGGTTTTTGCGTTGTTCTGTCATCAAACTTAACAGTGATTTTTAATTTTCTCAGTTTAGCCGTTAAATCCTTAACAGCTTCAGTAATTTGAGCCAATTGTTCATCTGTCTTATATATAGGAACAATAACCACTTGAATTGGAGCCAAATTTGGAGGCAATACTAATCCTTGATCATCAGAATGTGTCATGATCAATGCACCCATCAAACGAGTAGACACTCCCCAAGAAGTTCCCCAAACGTGTTCTTGTTTTCCTTCTGCATTAGCAAACTTAACATCGAATGCTTTTGCAAAGTTCTGACCCAAGAAGTGAGATGTACCGGCTTGTAATGCTTTTCCATCTTGCATTAATGCCTCAATACAATATGTCTCATCTGCTCCAGCAAAACGCTCTGTTTCAGTTTTAAAACCTTTCACAACCGGAATTGCCATAAAACTCTCGGCAAAATCAGCATAAACGTTCATCATTTTTTCTGATTCCTCAATTGCTTCTTCTTTTGTAGCGTGAGCCGTATGCCCTTCTTGCCATAAAAACTCTGCAGTTCTCAAGAACAAACGTGTACGCATTTCCCAACGAACCACATTTGCCCATTGATTGATTAACAAAGGTAAATCTCTATAAGACTGAACCCATCCTTTATATGTAGACCAAATAATAGCTTCACTTGTTGGACGAACGATAAGCTCCTCCTCTAATCTTGCATTCGGATCAACCATTAATTTACCAGGTCTTTCCTCGTCATTTTTCAATCTGTAATGCGTTACAACTGCGCATTCTTTAGCAAATCCTTCTGCATTCTTCTCCTCCGCCTCAAACATGCTTTTCGGTACAAACAAAGGAAAATAAGCGTTTTGATGTCCAGTTTCTTTGAACATACGATCTAACTCGGCTTGCATTTTTTCCCAAATAGCATACCCGTATGGTTTTATTACCATACATCCTCTAACTCCTGAATTTTCAGCTAGATCTGCTTTTACAACCAGTTCGTTATACCATTTTGAATAATCTTCTGATCTTGTAGTAAGGTTCTTACTCATATTATATATTTTGGCACAAATTTTGTTTTATACAATTTTAACTAAATAGTTTGACAAAACTAACTAATTTTGTAATGTGCAACAATAAAAAACACCACAGATATGAAAACTTACCTTTCACTCCGCCAAAACTCTAATCATTTTTACTTAATTGGATTATTGAGTTTATTGCTAGCATCGTGTGGTTCTTACCAAAATTCCTCTTATTATGATAATGATGGAGTTTATGGTGGTACATCTGTTAAATATGTAACAAATGGAACAAACAACCAATACAAAGAGTATTTCAGATCATTGCAAGACGACAATCAGCCAACTGAAATATTTACTGACGTTGATAATTACACCAATTATTCAGACAGCACTCAAACTGCCTCTGTAGGAAGTTATCCTGCATGGGGAAGCAGCAGTTCTGATGTTTCTGTAAACTTTTACACTACTCCATCGTGGTCATTCGGATTTGGATGGGGTTATCCTTATTATGGCTACGGTTACGGATGGGGCTACCCTTATTATGGTTGGGGATATCCAGGATGGGGATACCCAGGTTGGGGTTATCCAGGTTGGGGATACCCATATTACGGCTATGGCTACAATTACTCTTACAACTATGGAAGAAGAGGTTCTGCAGCTTATTATGGAGACAGAAACTATGCTTACAACAGAAATTACAGCACTGGTCGAGGATATACAACTGGTAGAGGATACACAACCGACAGAAACTACACGACTAATAGAGGAAATTATACAACAAACAGAACCTATACCACAAATAGATCTAACGGCTATACTGACTTCAGAAGTTCAAGCATGAACGGAAGAACAACTAGTCCTACATTTACAAATAGAAGATCATACAGCAATGGTTCTGACTACAACAGCACCTACAATAACGGAAGATCTTATAATAACGGAAATACTTCTACAAATAGAACCTATACACCAAGCAACAACAGTGGCTCATCTAGAAGCTACACTCCTAGCAATAGCGGATCATCAAGAAGCTACGCTCCTAGTGGCGGCGGTGGAGGATCTAGATCGTACAGCGGCGGTGGCGGCGGTGGAGGAATGAGATCTGGCGGCGGTGGCGGTGGAGGAAGAAGATAATTTTTCCTCAGCCCTTTGAATTTCTAACTAAAACTCATCAAAATGAAAAAAATATTTTTCCTATTTATAACAGGACTAACTGTCAGCGCGTCATATTCACAAGAAGTTTCAGATGCTTTGCGTTATTCTCAAGAAAATCTTACAGGTACCGCTCGTTACAGAGCAATGAGCGGTGCTTTTGGAGCAGTTGGAGGAGATATCTCTGCATTGAGCGTTAACCCTGCTGGGTCTGCAATTTTCAACAGTAATCAAGTTGGAGTTTCCTTTAGCAATCAGAATATCAAAAACAATTCTGACTACTTTGGCACTCAAACTTCAGACAAAAAAAATTCTTTTATTCTAAATCAAGCTGGTGGTGTTTTTGTATTTAAAAACCACAACCCTAATGTAGGATGGAATAAAATTACAATTGGAGCAACTTACGAAAATACCAATAATTTTAATAATGAAGTTTTTTCTGCTGGGTACAATCCTTCTCATTCAGTTGATGCATACTTCTTAGATTATGCAAATTACAGCAATGGAGGCGCACCTGTTCCGCATGAACTCGTTAACACACAAGATAACGAAACCATTACTGATTTATACAGATATCTAGGATCTAATTTCCCAAATATACAATACCCTAACCTATCAGGTTTTTCAGCACAGCAAGCATTTTTAGGATACCAAGGATACATTACAAACATTGATGACGTAAACAATCCTAATAGCACTTATTCAACAAACGTTCCAAAAAATGCTACTTACTACCAAACAAACGAGATCTACTCAAGAGGCTACAACAGTAAAGCAAGTTTCAACATTGCAACTTCTTATAAAGATCGACTATATTTAGGAGCAAACTTAAATCTTCACATTACAGATTATAGGAGATCAACTAGTTTTTACGAAAGCAACAATGGAGATCTACAATCAGACCAAACCATATCGAGCATAAGATTTAATAACGATTTATATACCTACGGAAACGGATTCTCTTTCCAACTTGGAGCAATTGGAAAAGTAACAGATAATTTTAGACTTGGTAT
>NZ_DHEI01000156.1:5977-9456 GCF_002399805.1 Flavobacterium sp. UBA4854 | reverse complement strand
ATATCCTGCGCTCCGAGCATTGCGTAAGTTTTAAAGTTAAAAATTTAGAAAACAGCTTCTAGTTTTGCAACTTTAAAAACTTTTGCTAAATTTTGTCTAAGATATAAAGAATTCTGTTTTCAACCGTATCTTTTGGAACCTCAATTAGTTCATAACCGTATTTTTTATAGGTCTCAACAAGATGTTCCTGAATTTTAACTGCCTGTTCAAAATTTTCGTAACGCTCTGCATCGCTTTGGTAAATTTCTTCCCATGGCGGCAGAATAAAAGTTTTAGAATATTTATAGTCCTCACAAGCCTTAACGAAACTTTCCGGATATTCGTCGCCAATATAATCCATATAAGCTACAACATCGGGAATTCCGCGATCAATAAAAACAACATTGTCAGGTTCTTCAAGAGCGTTTTTATATTGTTCAATACGACCTTCCAATAACATTTCGCTAAACAAAAGAGGTTGTTCTAGAAACAACTGCTCAATGCCTTGTTCTTGCGCTTTCATGGTAACCTGTCTAGAGATTTCAGGATAGCAGCAAAAGCCACGAGCTACCAATTCGTTAATAAGTGTCGATTTTCCAGTACCAGGTCCGCCAAGCAAGACTATAATTTCTTTTTGCACTATTCTAAAAATAAAGCGCAAATTTACCTAAACTTATTTATAATTAAAAAGAATATTTGCTTGAAGCGAAAGATTTAGCATTTTTAGCAGTCATGGGTTCCTGCTGTCCGCTGCAATCTTTTGCTTTTTAAAGGAAAAATCAAAAGGATTTCCGCTTCCATCAGGGCTAAAAAGGAGAGATGGTTTTGTTTTTGGAATTATTTTGTGTTTTTTTCTCCTGCAAGGTTTTCAAAACCTTGCGGGAAACCGAACTTTAAATGTAATATTTTGCTCCGCTGGAGCAAATTTTATTTGAATTGCCATTGGTTTTAACTAACGGATTTAAAATCTTGGTTTTAGCCAAATATCTGTAGCTATTTCTTTTTTTATTATTTTGGGATGTCTTCTAATAAATTTCCATCAAAATCAAGAATATATCTGTTCGATTCAAAATCTACTAAAAGTATAACATTATCTTTAATAATAAGCTCTTCACTGCCTTCAGGATTTACCCAAATATCTCTTCCTCCAAAACACCAAATAATCTCTCCATTTTTTGTTATTCTGAAAATTTCTAATTCTCCATGAATAAGGAAATCTTCTTCAAGTTTGTAAAAGCAAAAGTTAGTGAATTGATCAAACTCTTTTTGCCATATAATTTCTAATGAAGGAATTTTTAAACAGTAAATTTTATTGGAAACTCGAATCCATATTTTATCATCTTCAATAATAAAAGAATTATCATGTATTCCTGTTGCTCCGCCAGCTTCACATACTAAAACGCTTGAAATTTCAACTTCAGATTCTCTAATTATCACGGCATGTTTGCTAGTTGGAGAAAATCCATCTTCTTGATTTTTTCCTTTATAATAAACTTTCTGGTATTGGCGTAAATTGTCCGTCGAATTCAAATTATAATTTTCATCGTCAATAACTTCAATCTCGAAATTTTTATAACCTACTTTCAATATTTTGATTTTAAGAATTACTCACAAAACAAATACTTTCCAGCACTTTTTCCATTCTTAGAAGGAACAATCAAATGCGATTGGAATTTTTTATCATTCAAAACATCATTTACAAAATCCAAAACATATTGCTGTCCTTGATGAAAAAGATAACCTGAAAATTCATGTCCGCCACCGCAGAAAGTAATCAGTTCGATGTCTTTATGTAGATCTTGCATTTGATTATAAACCGCATAAGAGCCAAAAAGAATAAGCCAGCCAGAAGCATTTGTCGGACAAGAACGATGTGAACCTGCAGTGTACGGAACCGTGTCATCATTGCTTCCATGAGCCAATAACATCGGAATTGCTTTTTCTTTTGTAATCAAATTAATGTCCTGAATTGCTCCCGAACCTCCAATGAAACCTTTGTATTTAAAGTTTTCTGGGAGATTGCCTTTATATAAATTCATTAATTTATAATCCCAAAACGAAGCATGGAAACCAATTTCGGCTCCCGCACTAATTCCAGAAATAAAGATTTTTGAAGTATCCAAATTGTATTTATCTGCATTCTCAATTAAGAAAGCCGTTGCCTGCCACATATCGCTCACGCCAATTTGTATTGCTTTTATTTTTTCGGTCAAAGTTCCTTTACAGCCAAAATCTTTTCCTTTCATGTATAGACTGTACGAAATGCTTGCAACTGCATAACCATTTTTAGCCATGAATAAACCGAAATCTTTTTCGCTAGTGCGTTCTCCACCAGAAAATCCTCCACCAAATGCAAACATTATTAAAGGAATTTTTTCGCCAGCTTTTTTCTTTGGCAGATATAAATCTAAATCTAGTTTTAAAGTGTCATTTTGGAAATAAGTCAGTGTTTTGACTTCTTGTGCTTGAACTGAATTTAAGGTAAGAGCGATAAAAAGTAAAAGAAGTTTTTTCATTGTAATGTGTTTTTTAATCTCGCAAAGTCACAGAGACGTAAAGTTTTTCCACAATATTGTCATTTCGACGAAGGAGAAATCTCCATGAGAAGCTCGACAAAGGTTGGCGAAATACCGTGAGGAGTTACTTACGGAGATTTCTCCTTCGTCGAAATGACAAACAGTACGTTGTATGAGTCCTTCTGGTAAACTTTTTGAGAAATATTTTAAGGATTATTTTCTCAAATATAAGCGTAAATTTTACAAAGAAATAATCTTCGATTGCATTTTTCTCTGCACCTTTGCGCCTTTGTAACTTTGTCCCTTTAAAACAAAGTTTTAAGTACAGAAAAAATCTAAAATCGAAACTCAAAAATCTAAATTCAAAAACCGTATATTTGCGTTTATTTTTAATTACGAATGGAGAACGATAAAGAAAAAAACACCGCCGAATTTTACGAAAGATTAAAAGTAGAACTTGATAACGCAAACACTTGGCCAGCAGAATATTTGTATAAGTTTATTGTGCCTTCTGTAGGTGATAATGTAGAGCGTGTTGAAAAAGCTTTTGATAGAATGGGAGCGGTTATTAAAACAACAAAATCTAAAACAGGTAAATTTACCAGTGTTTCTGTAGACGTTACGATGCACAGCTCAGACGATGTGATTAGTAAATACAAAGAAGTTTCTACAATAGAAGGTATAGTTTCATTATAAACTTATGATCGAAAAATATAAAAGAGAAGCCGCAAGCGACGTTGTGTATAATTTGGAATACAATTCTGAAAGACAACGTTTAATTATCCCAGAATATGGGCGTCATTTACAAAAATTGATCGATCAGGCAACTGCAATCGAAGATGATGAAACGCGCAATAAAGCCGCGAAATATATCATTCAGGTTATGGGAAGCCTAAATCCGCATTTGCGTGACGTACCAGATTTTCAGCATAAACTTTGGGATCAGCTTTTTATTATGTCTGATTTCAAACTGAATGTAGAATC
>NZ_DHEI01000156.1:0-5810 GCF_002399805.1 Flavobacterium sp. UBA4854 | reverse complement strand
CAGAACTTTCCAAAGTATAGATTTTATGGTAACAATATCAAATATATGATTGATGTTGCCAATAAATGGGAAGAAGGTGAAATGAAAAATGCATTGGTAATGGTAATTGCCAATCATATGAAAAAATCTTTCTTAAGCTGGAACAAAGACACTGTAAAAGACGATGTGATTTTTGAACATTTGTATGAATTATCTGGAGGTAAAATCAATTTATTACACAGCACAGAAGAGCTTTTAAATACAACAGACTTAATGCGTACAAATAAACGCATGTCTAACAAAACAGCTTCTGGTGCTCAACCAAAAATTCAGAACAACAACAAAAATAACAACAACAAAGGCGGTCAGAAAAAGACATTTCAAAAAAACAATAATCAAAAGTAAGAAAAAGCGACTAAGAGGCTAAACTCCTAAGTTGCTAAGTTTTTTTTACTTAGATGCTTAAAAAATAAACAAAAACAAAAATAAAAAAAAGCTGCTAAGCTGCTAAGCTCCTAAGTTGCTGAGTTTTTTTACTTAGAATCTTAGAATCTCAGAATCTTAGAAACTTTGAAAGAACCTAAACAAGATCTATGGGAATTTTTAAAATCGAAGGAGGAACTCCTTTAAAAGGAGAAATCACTCCGCAAGGAGCAAAGAATGAGGCATTACAAATTTTATGTGCCGTGCTTCTAACAGGAGAGAAAGTAAAAATTAATAACATTCCTGATATTATAGACATCAATAAATTAATCACTTTGTTGGGGAATTTAGGTGTGAAAATTCAACGTAACGAACCAGGTTCAATTACTTTTCAAGCCGATGAAGTTAATGTTGGATATTTAGAAACTGAAGCTTTCAAAAAAGAAGGTGGAGCGCTTCGTGGTTCGATTATGATTGTTGGTCCGCTTTTGGCTCGTTTTGGAAAAGGATACATTCCAAAACCAGGTGGAGATAAAATCGGTCGCCGTAGATTAGACACACACTTTGAAGGTTTTATTAACCTTGGAGCAAAATTTAGATATAACAGAGAAGATCATTTTTATGGAGTAGAAACTCCAAAAGAAGGTCTTAAAGGAACAGATATGCTTCTTGATGAAGCTTCTGTAACTGGAACTGCAAACATTGTAATGGCAGCAGTTTTAGCAAAAGGAACAACTACAGTTTACAACGCAGCTTGCGAACCATACTTACAGCAATTGTGTAAAATGCTGAACTCTATGGGAGCTAAAATCACAGGAGTTGGATCTAACTTATTGACTATAGAAGGTGTTGAAAGCCTTGGAGGATGTGAGCATAGAATTCTTCCTGATATGATCGAAATCGGTTCTTGGATTGGTCTTGCAGCTATGACAAAAAGCGAAATTACAATCAAAAATGTAAGCTGGGAAAACTTAGGTTTGATTCCAAATACATTTAGAAAGCTTGGAATTACAGTTGAAAAGCGTAATGATGATATTTATATTCCTGCTCACAAAGATGGATATGAAGTTAAAACAGATATTGACGGTTCTATCTTAACTATTGCCGATGCGCCATGGCCAGGATTTACGCCAGATTTATTAAGTATTGTTTTGGTTGTGGCAACTCAAGCAAAAGGAGATGTTTTAATTCACCAAAAAATGTTCGAAAGCCGTTTATTCTTCGTTGATAAATTGATCGATATGGGAGCAAAAATCATGTTATGTGATCCGCACAGAGCTGTGGTTATGGGACATAATTTCGAATCTCAATTAAAAGCAACTACAATGTCTTCTCCTGATATTCGTGCGGGAATCTCATTGTTGATTGCTGCGCTTTCTGCAAAAGGAACTAGTACAATTCAAAATATTGAACAAATCGATCGTGGATACGAGCGTATCGACGAGCGTTTGAGAGCAATTGGAGCTAAAATCGTGAGAGCTTAAAAGTTTATAGCCACGGATTACACAAATTGCACTAATTTTTAAAAATTAGTAAAATAAAACACAAAGCTAATCTTCGTGTAATTTGTGTAATTCGTGGCTAAAAAAAAATAGTCTAAATGACAAACGAACAAAAAGCTATAAAAGCTACTATTTTTAGTATAATAGGAAATACCTGCCTGGCCATTATAAAAGGTCTCGCAGGTTTTTTTGGCAATTCTTATGCCTTGATTGCCGATGCAATAGAATCAACAACAGATATATTTTCGTCTTTTTTGGTACTTTTTGGAATCAAATATTCGAATAAACCAGCAGATGAAAATCATCCTTATGGACACGGTCGTGCAGAGCCTTTAATAACATTTTTAGTTGTTGGTTTTCTAATTACTTCAGCAACAATTATTGGATATGAAAGTATTGCCAATATTGGAAGTGATCATGATTTGCCAAAATCTTGGACGCTTTATGTTTTGGGAGCTATTATAATCTGGAAAGAATATTCATTCCGTTTGGTTATGAAGCGAAGCAAGCAAACCAATAGTACCTCTCTTGCTGCTGATGCTTGGCATCATCGTAGTGATGCTATAACCTCTGTTGCAGCGTTTATCGGAATTTCGATTGCACTGATTATGGGAAAAGGTTATGAATCTGCAGATGATTGGGCAGCGCTTTTTGCAGCTTTTTTTATTCTCTATAATAGTTATAAAATCTTTAGACCTGCGCTTGGTGAAATTATGGACGAAAATCTTCATGAAGATTTAGTTGAAGAAATTCGTGTAAAAGCTTTATTGGTTCCTGGAATTCTTGGAACAGAAAAATGTTTTATTCGTAAAGCAGGAATGAAATACCATGTAGATCTTCACGCAATTGTTTCGGCAAAAATTTCAGTAAAAGAAGGACATGATTTAGCACACGAATTAAAAGATACTTTGAGAAAAGAAATCCCAGAACTTGGGCACGTTTTAATACATGTTGAGCCAGATGATTATTCTTAAGGTTCAAAGTTGTAAAAGTTCAAAGGAGCAGAGTTTATATTTGATAATCGTATAAGTTTTTTTGTCCGACTGAGCGAAGTCGAAGCCTACGCAAAGAAATTCAAATCAAAAAATCCGTTTAAAATTGTAGTCTGTTTTACACAGATTTTTGATTTAAACGGATTTTTCGATTTTGTATTAAAGCATAACTCGAAAGAGCATTTAGTCAAAAAACTTTGAACCTCTGCGCCTTTGTTACTTTGAAGCTTAATCCAACGCATTTAAAATCTTCAACCCAAATACAACGCCATTTTGTTGGATGCCACCTTGGTAAGAATGAACATAATCGATTCTGAACAATTTGAATTTTCCGAAACCTAAATTGTCTAAACCAATTGTAAATTCAGAATATGGCTTTTTGTCTGGAATTGCCAAAGCATGAAATCCAATATTCATAGTTGATTTTAAAAGATTCAATAACGGAATTTTATTCATAATAAAGCCCGTATCATTGTATTCGGTATGCATTTCAAAATAACTATCGTTTGTGCTGTTAGAATAATACGGCATCATGTTGAAAACATTTAAATAGCGTTCACTTGTTCCAATATGAGTTTGGTTTCCATTAAAATGTCTGTAATCAATAAACGAAATATTCTCAGCATTGAAGAATTTTCCTCCTCTAAAATTGGTTCCTAAAAGACCTTTATTACCAAGCGATAAATCATATTGAACAGAAGCTCCAATTCGTTCATATTCGTACTTTTTTTCGCTTGCCGCAAATGTTTTCTCGAATGCTAAATAAACCGTCGGATATTTATCGTCTTTAAAATTAAATCTTCCGTCAGGTCTTGAAATATATTTGTTTCCAAAATTGATTTTCGTTGTCAGAAGCGCTTTAAACAAATGATGCTGATCAAAAGCTGGAGTTGTAAAATCGTTTGGCGCTAACGGATTATTTGAGGAGTAAATATCATCTTTTTTAAAGAATGAATAGTCGGTTGTATTCAAAAGTGGTTTTCGCTGTTCGTAACCAATTTTTCCAGTAAGATTTATTCCATTAGCAATATCTTGTCCATAATTAATTTCAGCAAATTCTAAGTTATAAAGCTTCATGTAGTTGTCTTTAAAAAATAGAGAGCTTATAGAATTAATAAATTTAGAAATAGGTTCGGCACTATTAAATTGAGCAGTTTTTGTTCCTCCAGAACCCCAAATTGTAGCATAATTAATAGTGTTGAATCGATGACTGAATTCTCCAATTGCGCGAAAACGTTCGTCAGAAAATCCATAATTAAAAGTAGTACTTATCGAAGTGCTTTTTCCTTCTTCTTCATTCCATTTTTTAAAAGAGAAGCCAGAATCCAAATTGAAACCTTGAACAGTATTGAAACTTAATGAAGAAATATTCAATAAGCCTTTATAATCAAAAGAATATTTCTTAAAAGTATTTTTATAATCGTAACCTATTAAAACATCCCAAACCTTGAATTTGTTGTTTTTTGCATCAATAGAATCGGTATATTTTTTTGATTTTCTAATAGTCTGCAAACTATCTTTTTTAGCATAATCACTGCTTTCTTCAATCGTTAACGGAATGGGACGAATTTCATTCCAGAAAGCATCATCTTTTTTATTGGCATTGAGATCAAAAGCTACGAGCTCGTTTCCAAAAGTTTTCTTTTCAAATGAGGCAGGAAATTCATAATTAGAATAAACATAATTGAAATTTCCAGAGAACTTTACACCAAAAATTCCAGCATTAAAAGAAAGTGTCTGCGCATTTTTTGACCAGATTTTATTTTTGGTGTTGTAGCTGAAACTCTGTTTTAAAGTCATTTTTTCTGTAAATTCATTTTTCATTCGGTACCCTTTGATGTCTAAATCAATGGCATAAATGGCAAAACTATCATCTACAATATAAATGTATCCTTCAAAAACAGGTTCTTTATCTCGTTTCGGAATGACTTTGATTTTATAAATCTGCTGATTGTTGTCATCGTAAAAAGTGCTTTCTAATTTGTATTTGTAATAATTGAAAGCATTGTCTGCGATAGGTGAGATGAGTTTTACATCAAAATCTAAAGTGTTGTCATAAAAGTCATAATTTGACAATGCTGCTGTATTATAACTATAGCCACGATTGTTTCCAGAAACTTTAGAAGCAATAATATTTTCTTTAAACTTGTTTGGTTTTTCAAGGCTAACTTTAGATATCGTTTCAGATAAATATAAGATTCCAGTTCCCGTAGAATCTAAATTAGAAGCCATATCATCGCCAAGTTCTACTTTTTTGCCCAGTATTTTTTTAGGAAGATCTTTTACTTTAAACATTCCTTTTGAATAAAAATCGGCTGTATATCTTTCAGTTTTATCCGAGTTTTCTTTTTTATGAGCTATTGCATTTTTTATGATGGCATTTGCTGGATTGTTTTTAGGATCAATAATTACTTCATTTAAAGCAAAACTTTCTTCTTGGAGCTGAACGTCTAAAGTAACGGTTTTGCTTCCGGCGGCAACGGCTATTTTTTGAGTTTTAAAGCCTAAATATTGAAAAGTAATTTTGTTTTTTCCAATTTCTTTTACATTAAGCTGATATTTTCCCTGCTCATTTGAAGTTGTTCCGGCATAGGTGTTTTCTTCGAAAACTGATACAAAAGGAAGCGGATTTCCTTTGTCATCTGTTATAGTTCCTTTAATTTGTGAAAAGGCAGTAATAGAAAAAAATAAGAAGGAAAATAAAGTAAAGTTTCTCATGTAGTGTGGCTTGTCTTACAAAAATA
The DNA here is from genome assembly GCF_002399805.1 of Flavobacterium sp. UBA4854. Lineage (NCBI taxonomy): Bacteria > Pseudomonadati > Bacteroidota > Flavobacteriia > Flavobacteriales > Flavobacteriaceae > Flavobacterium > Flavobacterium sp. UBA4854. The sequence goes on along the minus strand of NZ_DHEI01000156.1, from coordinate 170 downwards.
TAATAAGTTAAATCTGAGCTTATTAATAATTTGTTAAATTCTAAGACATTAAATGAGATAACATATCAAGTTGAACGAAGTTGAAATTCTTTAGTTTTTGGTAATTCCAACTTCGTGCAATAAAATTGTTTTTATAGAAAGGATTGAATAGCCAATTCGTAACTTTTAAG
>NZ_DHEI01000042.1:0-21558 GCF_002399805.1 Flavobacterium sp. UBA4854 | reverse complement strand
TTATATATTTCTGCTGAGATTTTCACACAACAATATATTGACTCTGTAAAAAAGAATAATCGTAATGATTTTATTCACTTTTACCAGTTAATCGATGTTTTGATTATTGATGATGTTCAGTTCTTGTCTGGAAAATCAGGAACGCAAGACGTATTTTTCCATATTTTCAATTATTTACACCAAAACGGAAAACAAGTAATCTTGACTTCTGATAAAGCTCCTGTTGATATGCAGGATATCGAACAAAGATTATTATCTCGTTTTAAATGGGGATTATCTGCTGAGTTACATCAGCCTGATTACGAAACTCGTATCTCAATCTTAAAAAACATTTTATACCGTGATGGTGTAGAAATGCCAGAAGATATTTTAGAATATGTTGCTCGAAACATTAAATCAAATGTTAGAGAACTTGAAGGCGCTATTATTTCGTTGATTGCTCAATCTTCTTTCAATAAAAAAGAAGTTACAATCGAGTTAGCGAAAAGCGTTGTAGAGAAATTTGTTAAAAACGTAAAGAGAGAAATCTCTATCGATTATATTCAAAAAATCGTTTCAGATTATTTCCAATTAGATATTGAGACACTTCAATCTAAAACCAGAAAGAGGCATGTGGTGCAAGCAAGACAACTAGCGATGTTCTTTGCTAAGAAATTCACTAAAGCTTCTCTTGCTAATATTGGTTCACAAATTGGAGATCGCGATCACGCAACTGTTCTTCATGCATGTAAAACAGTCGACAACTTAGTTTCTACAGACAAACAATTTAAAAAGTTTGTTGAAGACATCAATAAAAAACTAACGCTTTAAGACACATCATGCCTGTAAAAATCTTAATGGTATGTTTAGGAAATATTTGCAGATCTCCTTTAGCTGAAGGAATTCTAGCTTCTAAACTACCCGAAGATAAATTCTTTGTTGACTCTGCTGGCACAGGTTCTTGGCATGTTGGCCATTGTCCAGACAAACGTTCTATTGAGGTTGCAAGAAAAAACGGAATCAATATCAGCGCGCAAAAAGGAAGACAAATTCAAGTTTCTGATTTTGATAAATTTGATTATATCTATGTAATGGATAATTCGAATTATCGCGATGTAATTCATTTAGCAAAAACTCCCGAACACAGAAACAAAGTTCGTTTGATTTTAAACGATTTATTTCCAGACGAAAATGTTGATGTTCCAGATCCATATTACGGCTCAGCAAACGGTTTTGACAACGTTTACCAAATGCTGGACGAAGTAACCGATTTAATTGCAGATCAGCTGCTAAAAAAACACTCCTAATTCAATTGTTTCTAAAAAAGAGATAATTGAATTTTTTAATTTTAAACAAAAGCACATGAAATCTTTCGGAAAATTATATCTAATTCCAACCACAATGGGCGAAAGCGATCCGATGGATGTTTTACCACAAACTGTTAGAAGAACGATAGAAGTTATCGACCATTATATTGTTGAAAATGATAAAACAGCCCGAAAATCGATAAAAGCCGTTTATCCAGAAAAAAAACAATCTGAACTGGTTCTTTTTACTCTTAACAAACGTACAGAACCGAGTGAGCATTTAGATTTTATAAAACCTTTACTAGAAGGTAAAAATATGGGACTAATGAGCGAAGCTGGCTGTCCTGGAGTTGCAGATCCTGGAGCTGTAATTGTAAAATTGGCGCACGAAAAAGGAATTCAGGTTGTACCTTTAGTTGGCCCTTCTTCTATCCTACTAGCTATGATGGCTTCTGGAATGAATGGGCAAAGTTTTACTTTCAACGGATATTTACCGATAGATAAAGATGAGAAAAAATCGGCAATACGCCATTTTGAGAGATTATCTCAGGATAAAAACCAATCGCAACTATTCATAGAAACCCCATACAGAAACAACAAATTAATTGAAGATCTTTTGCAGATTTTAAATCCATCAACACATTTATGTATTGCGACCGATATTACTTTGCCAACAGAATTTATAAAAACAATGCGGGTTTCAGATTGGAAAAAGCTAAAAATTGATATTGATAAACGTCCTACAATTTTTATTATCCATAAAATGTAGTAGCAATCTCTTTAAAAATCTATGCGTCAATTTTTGACGCATTTTTTTTGATTAAATTCTTTTTAATTAACAATCCTTAAAGATATATTTAACGCTTCTACATTAGTAAAAGAAGTAATTTTATTAGCTAAAAAAAATTGTTCGCGCCTTAAACTTTAATGATTTAAGCATCAAACCATTTCAAGAAACCCTCATCATTTTTAAATCATTAAGATTAACCTAAGTAATTTAATATTTAAAAATAAATATCATGAGAACATTTCTTTTTGTATTATTATTTTTTGGTTTAATCTCAAACTCTTTTTCTCAAGTTAAAAACGGTGATATAAAAGAGGACGAAATTAAAATGGCCGATTTACCTGCAGTTGTAATTAAAAGTGCAGGTAAAGATTTTTCTGTTTACTTACCAGACAGAAATCCTGATGAAAATGTGAGAGCACTTCAACAAAAATTCATTTCTTATGATTTAGGAAAAGATTATCAAGGCTATAATGAATTCTTGGTAGTGTTAGAATCTCCTAAAGGTTCTTTGTCTGCAACTTACAATGAAAATGGAAAACTAACTAGTGTGGTTGAAAATTATCAAAACGTACAGCTTCCTGCTAAAGTCATTTACTCTATTTATAAAGAATATCCTGGTTGGACCATTATAAAAGACAAATTTCTTTATACTCAAAAAGAAGGTGATATTGAAAAAAAAGAATACAATCTTAAAATCAAAAAAGACAAAACTATTCAGAACCTAGTGGTAAAACCAACTGGAGAAATAATTAAATAATCCCTAAAAAAATTCCGCAAAAGACATTAAACAACAGCTATTTATGAAATAGTTTTTCTTTAATGTCTTTTTTTTATGCTGTTAAAGAAAGAAAAATTGTTCAAATTCATTTCAAAACAATTACTTTTATATGTAACATTTCTACAATAAATTATGAGTAAACTCCCAAATGTAACCACTAGCATTTTTACAGTAATGTCTAAAATGGCAACTGAATACAATGCGATAAATCTTTCTCAGGGATTTCCTAATTTTCCTGTTGATGAACGATTAACAGATATCGTTGCAAAACTAGCTAAGGAAAATGTTCACCAATATACCCCAATGGCGGGTTATCCTCCGGTGATGAACAAAATTGGAAAGTTAATTCACGATTCGTACAATAGAACAATTAATCCAGAAGCAGAACTTTTAGTAACGGCCGGTGCTACGCAAGGAATTTTTACTACAATATTGGCTTTAGTAAAAGAAAATGATGAAGTCATAATTCTAGATCCAAGTTATGATTCTTACGAATCTCCTGTTTTACTCTGTAAAGCAAAACCTGTTCGAGTTGCCCTAAATGATGATTACACGCCAAACTGGGAAACAATAGAAAAAGCTTGTTCTGAAAAGAGCAAAATGATTATCATCAATAATCCGCATAATCCGACAGGAAAAATATTAACCGAAAATGATTTTATTCAGTTAAAAAACCTTCTTGAAAAATATCCAAAACTTATTGTTTTGTCTGACGAAGTTTACGAGTACATTACTTTCGAAGAAAAACATATTTCGGCACATACCAAAGATTTTCTTTTAGATTGTTGCGTTATGGTTTCTTCTTTTGGAAAATCTTTTCATATAACAGGCTGGAAAATTGGCTATACTATTGCTCCTGAACATTTAATGAAAGAAATTAAAAAGGTTCACCAGTTTTTGGTTTTTAGCGTAAACAGTATTTCTCAGTTTGCAATTAGCGAATATTTAGATGTTGTTGATGTAAATCTTCTTGGAAAATTCTATCAGGAAAAAAGAGATTATTTCCAGAAACTGCTTCAAAATAGCCGTTTTGAATTAAAACCTTGCGAAGGAACTTATTTTCAGGTTGCTTCTTATGCCAATATTTCAAACCAAGACGATGTTACTTTTTGCAAAAATCTAATCATCGATCATGGTGTTGCTGCAATACCTATTTCTACTTTTTATTCCGATCATAAAGATCAGAAACTTATTCGTTTTTGTTTTGCCAAAGACAACTCCACACTCGAGTCTGCAGCAAAAAAATTATGTGATATATAAAATTTATCGAAATTTTATAACATTATTATGCGTGCATCCTATTTTATTTAATTAATATTGCAAAAAAAGAAAAACTATGAGCTACACAGATAAAATGTTACGTGATGATGCTTTACAAGGCAAAGTCATTGTCGTTACAGGCGGCGGAAGCGGTTTAGGTAAAGCTATGACCAAATATTTTCTCGAATTAGGAGCTCAAGTAGCCATAACTTCTAGAGATCTAGAAAAGTTAAAAACTACGGCAGCCGAACTGGAAAGTCAGACTGGAGGTAAATGTCTTCCTTTACAATGCGATGTACGTCATTACGAAGAAGTAGAAAACATGCTTCAGGAAACTTTAAAAGTATTCGGAAAAGTAGATGTTCTTTTAAATAATGCAGCAGGTAATTTTATTTCGCCAACCGAAAGATTGTCAGCAAATGCATTTGATACCGTAATTGATATTGTATTAAAAGGTTCTAAAAACTGCACACTTGCTTTTGGAAAACATTGGATCGATACCAAACAAACGTCGGCAACAATTTTAAATATAGTAACCACTTACGCTTGGACAGGATCTGCTTATGTTGTTCCTAGTGCTACGGCAAAAGCGGGAGTTTTGGCAATGACAAGAAGTCTTGCTGTAGAATGGGCAAAATACGGAATTCGTTCCAATGCGATTGCACCAGGACCATTTCCAACAAAAGGAGCTTGGGACAGATTATTGCCTGGAGATCTTTCGGAGAAATTTGACATGGCTAAAAAAGTGCCATTAAAAAGAGTTGGAGATCACCAAGAATTGGCCAATTTAGCGGCTTATTTAGTTTCCGATTTCTCTTCATACATTAATGGAGACGTAATTACAATTGATGGTGGCGAATGGTTAAAAGGCGCTGGACAGTTCAATTTATTAGAAGCAATTCCAGAAGAACTTTGGGATCAGCTTGAAATGATGATTAAAGCAAAAAAGAATAAATAATTACAAGTGCTTACTAAATTCAGAATATTTTTTTTAAACTATACTGATTGCACGAAATCCCGAAGGTTTACTTTCGGGATTTTTTTTACCAAATAAGTTCATATAAGAGATTATAAGTTTAGTGGGGATTTTTAAAGTTCTTTAAGTCAAAAAAAAGAACTATTTATATTTACTTATATTGCTTAAATGATTTAAAACAAATAATTCGGTCTTTTATCAATATAACGGCAATAATTTCAGTTAAGTAACATTTTGCTTAAATATTTTCTAGCTTAAATTTACTTACGTTACTTATATGGTTAAATTATTTTAAATGTTTAGCGATTCAGTTAAATTATTATTTTTGCCAAACAAATATCAAACAAAAATTTTATGCTCATTATTGGAATTGCAGGAGGAACTGGAAGCGGAAAAACAACAGTTGTACACCAAATCATGAACGAATTACCAGATACTGAAGTTGGTGTAATTTCTCAAGATTCGTATTATAAAGAAAACCATAACTTGTCTTTTGACGAGAGAGCATTAATAAATTTTGATCACCCTCGTGCCATCGATTTTGAATTGTTGGTAAAACATCTAAAAGCTTTAAAAGCAGGTGAAACTATTGATCAGCCTGTTTACTCATTTATTCAGCATAACAGAACTGATGATACAATTACGACACATCCTAGAAAAGTAATGATTGTTGAAGGTATCTTAATTTTGACCAATCCAGAATTGCGTGAGCTTTTTGACATCAAAATCTACGTTCATGCCGATTCTGACGAAAGATTAATCCGTCGTTTAAAAAGAGATATTTCAGAGAGAGGCCGTGATATTGACGAGGTTTTAAATCGTTATCAAACTACTTTAAAGCCTATGCACGAGCAATTTATAGAGCCAACTAAAGCATTTGCCGATATTATTATTCCGAATGATAAATACAATACGGTAGCAATTGATGTAGTTCGGGCCGTAATTAATCAGCGTATTTCATAATTTTTATCGTAAATTTAAACCATAATAATTAGGAGCTTAACCGCTTTCGCCTTTATTCCCGATTTAGAAAAACTACGGCAAAAAAGCCTTGTTTTTCTAAATCGGGAGATATCGGGGCTAGAGATAACAAATACAAAAGAAATATTCGTTTAAAATGAAATTTAAAAATCCATACAAAGACAAAAAATGGTTCAAATATCTTGGAAACAAATATGTTTGGGTTTTGCTATTTTTTATAGTTTGGATGTTATTTTTAGATAATTACTCTTATTTTGATCATCGTTTTTTAGATGAACAAATTCATGAACTTCAAGATAATAAAAAGTATTATCAGGAAGAAATCAGAAAAGATCAGGAGCAGATCAAACAGCTCAAAAATCCCGAACAAATTGAGAAATACGCACGTGAAAAGTATTTCATGAAAAAAGATAGCGAAGATATTTATATCATACAATTTGAAGGAGATACCATTCAAGACAAAGAATAATCAAACAAAATACAATGGCCACTAACCTATTCGACGATTTTAATCCGATTTCATCCAAACAATGGAAACAAAAAATTCAGTTTGAATTAGATGGAGCCGATTACAATCAAACTGTTATTTGGAATTCACCAGAAGATATTCAGGTAAAGCCTTTTTATCATAGCGATGAGTTTACAAAAGCTGCAAATGTAAAAACTCAAGCCTCAGATTTTAAAATCTGCCAAAATATCTTTGTTTTCGATGTAGAAAAATCAATCGAACGTGCTTTAAACACTTTAGAGAGAGGCGCTGAAAGTCTTCGTTTTACAATCGAAAATGATAAAATTGATGTTCAAAAACTATTGGAAAATCTTCCTTTAGAAAACAAAACCGTTTACTTTAATTTCAGTTTTATCTCAATCGATTTCGTTAAAAAATTAGATACGATTTCAATTCAGAAAAAAGCTAATTTTTACTGCAATTTTGATCCAATCGGACAGTTAGCAAGAGAAGGAAATTGGTTTACCACTTCGGAGAAAAATAATTTTGAAACCTTAGATATACTTTTTAAGAATACAACTAATTTAAATCTGCTGAGTGTAGATTTGGGATTGTATCAAAATTCTGGAGCTAACATCACTCAACAAATTGCCTATAGTTTGGCTCATGCAAACGAATATTTAAATCGTTTCTCAGATACAGCAAAATCTATCGTCTTTCAGGTTTCTGTTGGAACAAATTATTTTTTCGAAATTGCTAAACTTCGTGCACTTCGAATGCTTTTTGATTTAATTGCTACAGAGTACGATTCAAAAATCGAATGTCACATAGTGGCAACTCCAACAAAACGTAATAAAACCATATACGATTATAATGTCAATATGCTTCGTACCACAACTGAATGTATGTCGGCAATTTTGGGTGGTGCAGATGCAATTGCCAATCTTCCTTATGATGCATTATATCATAAAGACAATGAATTTGGAGATCGAATTTCTAGAAATCAGCTTTTGATTTTAAAACATGAAAGTTATTTTGATAAAGTTGACAATCCAGCTGATGGAAGTTATTACATCGAAAGTTTAACCATGCAATTGGCAGAAAAAAGTTTAAATTTATTTAAAGAAATTGAAGCCAATGGAGGTTTTCTAAAACTTTTAAATGAAGGCACAATCAAAAAGAAAATTCAAGAAAGTGCCAATAAAGAACAGGAATTATTCGATTCTAAAAAAGAAATTTTATTAGGCACCAATAAATATCCGAATAAAGAAGACAGAATGAAACATGATTTAGAATTGTTTCCTTTTGTAAAAATAAAACCAAGAAAAACATTAATTACGCCAATTATTGAAAAAAGATTGGCAGAAAAAATGGAGCAAGAACGATTAGAATTGGAATAAACTTATGAAAAAAATTATTTTATTATTGCTTTTTAGTGCTTCGATAGCAACAGCTCAATCAAAAATCTTTGAAGAACATGAAGTTGAGAATAAACCAATGTTCCCTGGAGGGTGGAATGAATATATATTTTTTGTTGAAAAGAATTTTAAATGGATTCCTAAAGAAAAACTACCTAAATTCATAAGCGTAGAATTTATTGTACAAACTAATGGTTTAGTGACCGATGTTAAAGTGCTTAATCCAATAGGTACGCTTAATGAAAATGAAGCGCTTCGTGTTATGGCTTTAAGTCCAAAGTGGGTGCCAGCTACTTTACACGGAAAAGCAGTTCCTTGCCACATTAAATACTGGATGGCTGGTAACCCTTATGCTGATAATGAAGACATTGGAATATTAACAGTTGAAGAAGCTCCTCAAAGAGTTGAAAAAGCAAAGACTTTAACCGATAAAGATGACAATCGAGTTTATAACATAAGCGGAATAGAGATAAAACCAAGATTCCCAGGAGATATAGCTAAATTAGAGCGCTTTTTTAATAGCAATTTTCAAGTGCCTGAGGAAGATAACCTCAAGGGTAAAATAACAACATCGTTCACTATAGAAAAAGATGGCTCTTTGTCTGATATCAAAGTGATGCGTGATATAGGTTATGGAACAGGTGGCGAAGCAATTAGAGTATTAAGAAAATCTCCTAAATGGATCCCAGGCAAGCAAAATGGGAAACCAATAAGAGTTCAATATACATTTGTTTTTGCTCTTGATACTAATGATAAAAATCAACCTATTAAAATATAGATTTTGTTTAAAAACTCTTTAGTAAAAAATGACTGAAATTTATTCCGACAATCGAAAACTATTGGTGGAAAACTCAAACAGAAAGACTTATTAAGAGTAATCAAATTTTATATATTAAAGGCTAAAAAAATGAAAAGAAAAGATTTACAACATATCAAGCTTGAAAATTCCAGTCTCTTAGAAAAAGTTATTCTGAATGTGGAAAAGCATTTTCTTACTGCAGAAGGAATCGAAATTAAAAAAACGTATTCTGAAAAAGATATCGAAGATTTAGAGTTTCTTGATTTCGGAGCTGGTTTTGCGCCAAACTTGCGTGGGCCTTATGCAACAATGTACGTGAGACGTCCGTGGACTATTCGTCAATATGCTGGATTTTCGACAGCAGAAGAAAGTAATGCTTTTTACAGAAAAAATTTAGCCGCAGGACAGAAAGGACTTTCGATCGCTTTTGATCTTCCAACACACCGCGGTTACGATTCTGATCATGAAAGAGTGGTTGGCGATGTTGGAAAAGCTGGTGTAGCAATAGATTCTGTTGAAGACATGAAAGTGCTTTTCGATCAGATTCCGCTAGATGAAATGTCAGTTTCCATGACTATGAATGGAGCTGTTTTACCTATTATGGCTTTTTATATTGTTGCTGCAGAAGAGCAAGGCGTTAGTCCAGAAAAATTAGCAGGAACAATCCAAAATGATATTTTAAAGGAGTTTATGGTTAGAAATACTTATATCTATCCTCCAACTCCTTCGATGAAAATTATAGCTGATATTTTTGAGTTTACGAGCAAAAAAATGCCAAAATTCAATTCTATTTCTATTTCTGGTTATCACATGCAAGAAGCTGGAGCTACCGCCGACATTGAATTGGCTTACACTTTAGCAGATGGTTTAGAATACATTAGAACTGGATTATCTACAGGAATGACAATTGACGATTTTGCCCCAAGACTATCTTTCTTTTGGGCAATTGGCACGAATCATTTTATGGAAATCGCCAAAATGAGAGCCGGACGAATGATTTGGGCAAAACTATTGCAACAGTTTAATCCAAAAAGCGATAAATCTCTAGCATTAAGAACGCACTGTCAAACCAGCGGATGGAGCTTAACCGAACAAGATCCGTTTAATAATGTTGCCAGAACTTGTATTGAAGCTGCAGCAGCGGTTTTTGGCGGAACACAATCTTTGCATACCAATGCTTTAGATGAAGCAATTGCGCTTCCAACAGATTTCTCTGCTAGAATTGCACGTAATACCCAAATTTTTCTTCAAGAAGAAACTAAAATAACTAAAACAGTAGATCCTTGGGCTGGTAGCTATTATGTTGAAAGTTTGACTAACGAAATCGTTGAAAAGACTTGGAAATTAATCGAAGAAGTTGAAGAACTTGGAGGAATGACAAAAGCAATTGAGGCTGGAATTCCGAAACTTCGAATTGAAGAGGCAGCCGCGAGAAAACAAGCTAGAATTGACAGTGGTCAAGATATTATTGTTGGAGTTAATAAATACCGTTTAGAGAAAGAAGATCCGTTGGATATTCTAGATGTAGACAATCAATTGGTTCGCAAGCAGCAAATTGAACGTCTGGAAGAAATTAAACAAACCAGAGATACTGAAAAAGTAAATAAGTCACTAGAAAAATTAATCCTTTGTGCACAAACGGGACAAGGCAACTTGCTAGAAATTGCAATTGAAGCTGCTAGAAATAGAGCAACACTGGGCGAAATCAGTAATGCGCTGGAGACAGTTTTTGGTCGTTTTAAAGCACAAATTAAATCTTTTAGCGGAGTGTATAGTGCAGCAATTAAAAATGACGAGAATTTTGAACGAGCAAAACAACTTGCAGATGTTTTTGCTAAACAAGAAGGTAGACGTCCTAGAATTATGATTGCAAAAATGGGACAAGATGGTCATGACCGAGGCGCAAAAGTGGTTGCTACGGGTTATGCAGATGTTGGTTTTGATGTTGATATAGGTCCGCTATTTCAAACTCCGGCCGAAGCAGCAAAACAAGCTGTTGAGAATGATGTTCACATCTTAGGTGTTTCATCACTTGCTGCTGGACACAAAACTTTGGTACCGCAAGTAATAGAAGAACTAAAAAAACATGGTCGCGAAGATATAATGGTAATTGTAGGCGGTGTTATTCCGTCTCAGGACTATCAATTTTTGTTTGATGCAGGAGCATCGGCTGTCTTTGGCCCTGGCACTAAAATAAGTGAAGCCGCTATAAAAATCTTAGAAGCTTTAATAGATTAAAAAGAAAATCCCTTTTACAAGGGATTTTTCTTTTTTCATTTAGTCGTTTACTGTTGCGTTACTATCTGCTTCTATAAAAGAAAGATCGTAACCTGCAAAATCTCTCATATAGCTTTTCAAAGAAGTTCCAAAAGCATCTCTAAAATGTCTGCTTCCTTTGTTTTTGAAAAAGTTCTTTACAGAACCTGCACCACCTAAATGCGCTGCAGCTAAAATTCCAGATTCGGTAATTTCAATACCACTGATGATTTTACCTTGATACTTTTCGATTTCGTAACGTAAAATCCATTTGTTTTTGGCTAACAAAGCCATAAAAGCTTTTTCTTGTAGCGCAGGATCTTTTAAAAAGGCTTTATTATCATTAATTCCGATTGCTCTTAAAGCTTTAGAACCAAATTGATATTTACCCATATAACCAAGAGAATTTACTAGCCTGTATTGCCCTTGTGATTCTTTAAAAGCTACTGCTTCTTTAAATCCTATTAGATGATTTCCTGTGTATGGGACGTTGGTGTTTGGATAATCATCTTTTTCTTTTGATGGAAAAATGTATTCTGATCCATCTGTTTTTTCAATTAAAAACCAAGGTTTGGTTTCTTTTTCTGAGGGAATAAATCCCAAACTTAAAAATGTAATAATAACGACTAAACTCGCATAAAAATACCATTTCTTTATCATAAATTGTTTTTCTTCAAGACGCTGTCACCCTCTTGAAATTTCTACGGTGCAAAGATAAGTCTTTTCAAAATATACTATAAATCAACGCTTTAACATTTACCACTTAAAAACGCAATTCGCTTTCATCCCAGATATACTAATGGATTCCGAAAGATTTGAAGTCACTTATTTCAGCTCTAAAAATTGAAATTTTGGGTCAAAAAAAATCGCATTTTATAGAAATTTTAAGCATTTTTTACAAAAAAGAAAGAATTAGCCTACATAAAAAATGTAGTTTTTATGCACATTTTGAAAAGGTGGTTTTCGAATTTTATAAAATTCATCATTAAAAAATGGTTATTTTTTTATTATGACAAATCGAAAAATACACAAAATAGCAATTTCATAATTTTTCAATTTCAAAGACTTTTTTACATCAGAAAAAAACAAAAAAACCGAAGCAAAATTGACTTCGGTTTTCTAATATTATTTACACAAATTAGGATTATCTTGTTACTCCTTGACTTGCAATCCAGTCTGAATATTTTTTTGCATTTACGTTATGTTCTGCTAGTGTTGCAGCAAATTCGTGATATCCGAAACGATCAACACTTGCACAGAAATAGATATAATCGTTCTTTTCTGGGTTTAAAACTGCTTCTAAAGCTGTAATATCAGGCATTGCAATTGGCCCTGGAGGAAGTCCTTTATTTACATAAGTATTATATGGAGATCTCATTACCAAATCATTATAAAAAACTCGTTTAATAACTTGATCAAAATCGTTATCTCTTAATTTTAAAGCATAAATAACTGTTGGATCTGCTTGTAATGGCATTTCTAAACGTAACCGGTTTAAATAAACACCAGCAATACGAGGTCTTTCGTCTTTTTTAACGGATTCTTTATGGACAATTGAAGCTAAAATAGTAGCTTGAACCGGGGTTAAACCTTGTGCTTTTGCTTTAGCGATTCTATCTGCTGTCCAGAAATTGTGATATTCTTTAATCATTTTATCACGAAACTTTTCTGCCGATGTATTCCAATAAATCTCATAAGTATTAGGAATAAACATTGCAAAAACGTTTTCTTCGTTAAATCCGTTTGCGGCTAAAAAAGTAGAATCTTTTATAGCTTTCATTAATGATAAGCTGTCTGCTTCAATTTCTTTTCCAATTCTTCCAGCAAAATTCTCTAAGCGCTCTTGATTGTTAAAAACCAATTTTACAGGAATGTTAGAACGCATTGCTCGTACTAAGTCAATATTGTTCATGTCTTTTTTCAAAAGAAAACGACCCGATTTTACATTTTGCGGATAGTCTCTTTTTTCAGCAACCATTTCAAAGTTGTCAAAGTTTTTTATGTAAGGTGCCAAAATCTTTTTTACATCAGTGTAATTCGCATCTGTAGGCACGTAAACGTAGACTTCTTTTTCTTCAAATTTAGTGTTAGAACTAAAAATTCTACTGATTAAAATAAAACCATAAATCAATAAAGCTGAAATTATGGCTACTGCAGTTATTGTGATTATTTTTTTTAGACTCAAAGCTTAAAGTTTAAATTTGTTTATTAATTAGCTGAAAAATTGCTTCATCATGATAATGATTATGATACAAAATCCAGTCTTTTTTTATTCCGATTTTCTTAAAACCAAATTTAGTAAAAAGTGCAATACTCGCTACATTTTGTACGCCAATATTTGCATACAATTGATGTAGATTTAAATTGGTAAAAGAATAATTAATTAAAAGTTCTAAAGCCTCAGAACCAATATTTTTACCTTGATTTTCTTCTTTCTGAATTACAATACCAATACCTGCCCTATTATTTCTAGGATCAAACTCAAACAAATCAATCAATCCAATTGCAGGAAAATCTTCATCTTGACAAATTGCCAAACGAAGTTGTTTTGCCTCATAAATATCTTGGTGGGCATTTTCTAAATATTGTTTAATCAAAAAACGGCTGTAAGGAGTTTGCGTATTACTAACTTCCCAGATATTCTCATCATTTTCTATAGAATAGATGAACTCCAAATCTTGAGGTTCGAGTGCACGCAAATAAATAGAATCGCCTTTTAATGTTATCATTCAATTTTAGATTTAAATCTCGATTGTTCCTTTGAAAACGAATTTTGCAGGTCCTGTCAAGAAAACATTGGTATAACCATCATTATCTTTATCAAAAGAAACGACAAGTTTTCCGCCTTCAACATTTAAGTTTATTGAAGTTTTATCTGTTTCTCCAATGGCGTTCATGGCAATCGCTACTGCAGTCGCGCCAGTTCCGCAAGCAAGAGTTTCGTCTTCAACACCTCTTTCGTATGTTCTTAAAGAAAAAGTATCGTTATCTACTTTTTTTACAAAGTTTACATTGCTGCCTTTTTCACCATACAATTCACCGTAACGAATTGCTGCTCCGTTTTCTTTTACATTATAATGTTCCAAATCGTCTACAATTTGAACATGGTGAGGCGAACCAGTATTTAGGAAAGTATAAGAATCTTTTTTCTGAATTTCGTTAACATCAATCATTTGTAAAGAAACAATTGAATCAGCATTAACAGAAGCATGATGTAATCCGTCTGTTGCAATAAAAGTCGTTTTATCATCAATTACTCCCAATTGATTGGCAAAAGCAACAAGGCAACGACCACCGTTTCCGCACATCGAACTTTGATTTCCATCAGAGTTGTAATACACCATTCTAAAATCGGTTTCAGTATCATTTTCTAAAAGAATTAATCCATCGGCTCCAATTCCGAAACGTCTGTCGCACAGGCGTTCAATAAGTTTTACATCGTCTTTTGGAAAGAAATTTGTACGATTATCAATCATTACAAAATCATTTCCTGTACCTTGATATTTATAAAATTCTACTTGCATTTTTTAGTTGTTAGAAATACAAAAGTACGAACTATTAATTAATGAAATGTTAATCATTGTTAAAGAGCGTTAAACCGTTTTTACAAATAATTTTTTGAAGTAATTTTACGTTAAATAAAACATGAAACTTAAATTCTAATAACTTAATTACAAATTCTAATATGAAAAGATTTTCAGCCTTATTTTTAGTGTCATTGTTAAGTGGTGCTATTACTCTTGGTGCTTACAAGTTATTATTTGAAAGCAACAATTCTTTTTTTGGAAAAGGAAATTCTGTTGTAACTCTTGCCCCTAACTCTTATGGAAAAAATGTTGGTTTAGGTGCCGAAATACTAGATTTTACCGAAGCTGCAGACAAAACTGTTCACACCGTTGTTCACGTAAAAAATGTCTCAAGAAGAACCGTAAGCAATCCGATGTTGGAGTTTTTCTACGGATACGGCGGACAGCAACAGCAAGAACAAGTAGGAACTGGTTCTGGTGTAATTATTTCTGAAGACGGATACATTGTGACTAACAATCACGTAATTAAAGACGCGACAGAAATTGAAATTACTTTAAACAATAAAAAATCATACAAAGCGAAGTTAATTGGTACAGATTCTAAAATGGACATTGCTCTTTTAAAAATCAATGCCGATGAAAAACTTCCTTACACTGCTTTTGCCAATTCTGATAATGTGAAAGTTGGAGAATGGGTATTGGCAGTTGGAAACCCATATAATTTAACTTCAACAGTAACTGCGGGAATTGTTTCGGCAAAAGCCAGAAATTTAGACCAAAGCGGAATCCAATCTTTCATTCAAACTGATGCTGCTGTAAACCCAGGTAATAGCGGTGGAGCGTTAGTAAATGCGAGAGGAGAATTAATTGGAATTAATACTATGATTTCTTCAATGACAGGTTCTTATGTTGGATATTCTTTTGCCGTTCCTTCTAATATTGCTCGCAAAATTATTGAGGACATCATGGAATATGGAAATGTTCAAAGAGGTATTCTTGGAGTTGAAGGAGGCGAATTGAATGCAACTGCTTCTAAAGAATTAGGAGTAACAGAAACACAAGGATTCTACATTAATAGAGTTTCTAAAAACTCTGGAGCAGAAAAAGCTGGTTTAACAAAAGGAGATATTATTGTAAAACTAGATGATCAAAATATTGCAACATATGCTGATTTATCAGGTTACATTAATACAAAACGTCCAAACGATGTTGTAAAAGTAACTTATATTAAAGAAGGAAAAACCAAAACGGTTCCTGTAACTTTAAGTAAAAACGAGTTTTACAGCGCCGAATTTAAAGGAATCGAATTAGAAAACATTGATGCTACTGACAAGAAAAAATTCAGAATTGATTATGGTGTAAAAATTAAAAACATAAGCAATGAGAATTTAATGCAATATCAAAACGAATTACTAGGAAATATTATTCTTAGCATTGATAATGTAAAAGCAACAAACGTTGAAACTGTTTCTAAACTTTTAAGTAAAAAAGACGAAGGACAAAGCATAAGAATTGAAATGATCAACAGAAACGGAGAGATTTTCAGAATAATTATTTAAGTCGCAGTTTTCAGTCCCAGTTTTCAGTTACTAAAAACTGTAAACTGGGACTGCGACTGAAAACTTCAAAAAAGCCATCTTAAGAAAATTAAGGTGGCTTTTTTATTTTCAAAAATAAATGCTAAAATAGTTTACGAAATCGATTGAAATAGATACTTTTGCGCAAAATTTTAAAATAGTGAGCATTTTATTTTTTCAATTATGAGTAACAAATCATTGTACCAAAAAGAGGTATCCTTACAAGTCGACCGAAGAAAAGCCGGCGTCGAATTAATCAAAATCATAAGCGATTTATGGTATGACAAATCAATCGAAATGGTTTTATTCAAAAATCAATTATTGGATAAAAACGTTAGCGATATTATCAATCTTCACCAATATGCTGGAGAATTTGTAGGCAAACCCATCACCATTTTTGATTCAGTTGAAATCGCAAGAGTTGTGTTATCATTAGATCTTCCGCCAGCAAAAATAGATTTAGGAAAACTTACTTATGAGTATCGCCTAGAGGATGAAAAATATCCAGATGCAAGATATTTTGTTATTGACAAACTGAAAAAAGCAAAATCTTCAAAAGAAATTCAACCAAAAGATGTTGTTTTATATGGTTTTGGAAGAATTGGGCGTTTATTAGCAAGAGAGCTAATGTCTAAAACTGGAAAAGGAAATCAATTGCGCCTGAGAGCAATTGTAACGCGCGATAAAAACGATGCAACGAGCTTAGAGAAACGAGCTTCTCTATTGCGATACGACTCCATTCACGGAGATTTTCAAGGATCTATAATAGCCGATGCTAAAAATAATGCCTTAATTATAAACGGAACAACTGTTCATATCATTACAGCCAATTCACCAGAAGAAATTGATTATACCGCATACGGAATAAATGATGCTTTAGTAATTGATAATACTGGAGCATTTACAACCGAAGAAGCATTAAAAAGACATTTAACTTCAAACGGAGCTAGTAAAGTTTTACTGACTGCTCCAGGAAAAGGAGTTCCAAATATTGTACATGGTGTTAATCATAACGATTTTAATCCCGATGAAGTAAATATTTTTTCGGCTGCATCTTGCACAACAAATGCCATTACTCCAATTCTAAAAGTTGTTGAAGAAACTCTTGGAGTTGTAAAAGGACACTTAGAAACAATTCATGCCTATACAAACGACCAAAATTTGGTTGATAATATGCATAAAAAATACCGCCGCGGGAGAGCCGCTGCTTTAAATATGGTAATTACTGAAACTGGCGCAGGAAGTGCGGTGGCGAAAGCTTTACCATCATTAGAAGACAAACTAACTTCAAATGCTATTCGAGTTCCTGTTCCTAATGGATCTCTAGTCGTTTTGAATTTAGAAGTTAAAAAACCTACATCTATTACAGCAATCAATAAAATTATGAAGAAATATGCTCTAGAAGGAGAACTTGTGGAGCAGATAAAATATTCTTTAAATAACGAACTAGTTTCATCTGATATTGTCGGCACTTCTGCTCCATCTATTTATGACAGCAATGCAACAATTGTTTCAAAGGATGGAAAAAATATAGTACTTTATATTTGGTACGATAACGAATATGGTTACAGTCATCAAGTAATTCGCTTAGCAAAATATATTGCCAAAGTAAGACGTTATACTTATTATTAATTCAACCAAACTAACTTTTTTTCTTAAAACCATCAGGACTTCCTGATGGTTTTTTGTTTTACTTTAAATAGGAAGAACTGTTGTACTTTTAACCTCCGAAATCACAAAAACGGTATTTATTAAAGAAACTTCAGGTAAAACCGATAATTTCTTCTGATGAAAATGATGATAACTTTCCATGTCTGGAATTATGATTTTCAGCATATAATCAAAGTTTCCTGAAACGTAATTACATTCGACAACTTCAGGCAAATTCAAAATCGATTGATTAAATCCTTCCGAAGTATCATAAGTCTGTTTTGTAAGCGTAACTTGGCAGTAAACCGTCAAATTATTTCCAAGTTTTTTCTTATCTAAAATAGTCACATATTTCTCTATAATGCCATCTTTTTCAAGACGTTTCACTCGATCATGAACAGGAGTCAAAGACAGATTTATTTTGTTTGCAATGTCTTTTAATGTGTAATGCGCGTCTTCTTGTAAAAGACGTAGTATTTTTTTGTCAATTTCATCTAAAGCCATAACGAAAACGTTTTATTAAAATTAGTCCGATTTAGTCATTTTTTCTTTTTGAATAATCAATTTCACTTCAAAACAGAATATTTTTCTGTAAAAATAAAAAATAAAATAATATTTTCTTATTTATGAAGCATTAAACCATAATTTATTCTCTATCTGTAGATTTGTAAAACAATTTCAATAAAAACAAAAAAATATAACAAAATGATAATAGGTGTTCCTAAAGAAATAAAAAATAACGAAAACAGAGTTGCCTTAACTCCTGCAGGTGTTTCTGAAATGAAAAAACACGGACATACAGTTTATGTTCAAGCTACAGCTGGTTTAGGAAGTGGTTTTGCTGATGCAGAATATGCAGAAGCTGGTGCGATTGTTTTACCAACTATTGAAGAAATTTATGCAATTGCAGAAATGATCATCAAAGTAAAAGAACCAATTGCATCTGAATATCCATTAATCAAGAAAGATCAATTGTTATTCACATATTTCCACTTCGCTTCTTCTGAAGAATTAACGCATGCGATGTTAGAAAAAGGAGCTGTTTGTTTAGCTTACGAAACTGTAGAAAAAACAGACAGAAGTTTACCATTATTAGTTCCAATGTCTGAGGTAGCAGGCCGTATGGCAATTCAGCAAGGAGCAAAATACCTTGAAAAACCACTAAAAGGAAGAGGAATTCTTTTAGGCGGTGTTCCAGGTGTTCCACCAGCAAAAGTATTAGTTTTAGGTGGAGGAATCGTAGGAACTCAAGCTGCTAAAATGGCTGCTGGATTAGGTGCTCAAGTAACAATTATGGACTTAAGCTTACCTCGCTTACGCCAATTAGATGATATCATGCCAGCAAACGTAAACACAGAAATGTCTAATCATTACAATATCACAAGAGCAATTAAAGACGCTGACTTAATTGTTGGAGCTGTTTTAATTCCAGGAGCAAAAGCACCTCACTTAATTACTCGTGATATGCTAAAATTAATGCGACCAGGAACTGTTGTTGTTGACGTAGCGGTAGATCAAGGAGGATGTATCGAAACTTGTACTCCAACAACTCACGAAAACCCAACTTTCATTATTGATGATATAGTTCACTATTGTGTAGCTAATATGCCAGGAGCTGTACCTTACACTTCTACTTTAGCTTTAACAAACGCAACTTTACCATATGCTGTGCAATTAGCAAACAAAGGATGGGAAAAAGCTTGTGCTGAAAATGAAGAATTAAATAAAGGATTAAACGTAGCAAATGGAAAAATCCTTTACAAAGGAGTTGCCGAAGCTTGGAATCTTCCTTTTAACGAAGAAATAGTATTAGCAAACGCATAGTGCTAATACTTGTATAAGTGCTTACTAAAATCACTATTACAAAAAGGCTTTTCTTAATTGAAAAGCCTTTTTTTTACATAAAAAAACCTGTCACATAGACAGGTTTTTCAATATAATATTTTTTACTTCTTATTATCAAGAACTTCAGTAAGTACTTTAGCTTCAGTTCCATTTGGGAAAGTAACTTTAATTTTCTGAGCTATAGTTGGTGCAATCTCCGTAATTGCTTTTTTATCATACGATTCTCCTTTCTTAATATTCCAACCATAAAAAATTGCTGGTACATGTGTATCGTAGCTATAAATTGTCCCGTGTGATGTTCCCGTTGGTGTGTATTCAATCATTCCAGGCTTATCTACAATAACTAAATCGCCATTCTGCGTCACATCATATCCTTTAGCAACGAAATTAAGAGCATAATCATTTCCAGCATTAGCTAAAATTTCCTCTTCTGTATAAACCTTTTTCACTTGTGGTTGAGTAATTAAAAACTCCTTAAAAGCTTGTTTTACTTTTACTAGCTCTAATTTTTTATCTTTAATAATTTGTTTGTTAAAGAAAACATTAAAGTTTGAATAGTTCTGAATTAAATCAACTCCAAAAGTCTTAGTTGAAAAATCCTGCATGCTTTTCTTAACCTCTTTAGAAGGATAATTATCAACATTATATTTACGATCTTTCAAATAAATAACGTTTTCAGCTCCAGCATGATCAGCCGTTAAGAAAAGCAAATAATTTCCTTTTCCAACCGTTTTATCAAGATAAGCCAAGAAGTCAGCAATAGTTTGATCTAATCTTAAATAAGTGTCTTGAAGTTCCATAGATCTTGGCCCAAGTAAGTGACCTACATAATCTGTAGAAGAAAAACTAACCGTCAAGAAGTCTGTAATATTATCTTTTCCTAATTCTTCTTTCTCAATTGCTCTTTTTGCAAATTCAGCCAACAAATCATTTCCGAAAGGAGTAGCACGGATGATTCCAGCATCATTTTTCTCATACATTGATTTTAAATCATATGGAAAGACTGGTGCGGCACTTCCATATAATTTTCCTTCATAAGGGTTATTATCAGGAAGACTTTCATTATAAACAGAAGCGGGTTTGAATAAGTCCCAACCTTTATTAATGTACTTTAAGTAGTTTTTCTCGTTATTGAATTCATTAACCCAATCTGGCAACTTCTCACCATAGAAAGTACTAGAAATAAAAGAACCGGTTTTACTATACCAAAATGCCCAATTTGCAAAATGTCCGGCTGGTAATATAGCTCCACGGTCTTTCAAACTTAATCCAATTACTTTTCCGTTAAAATTAGTAGCCATTCTAACTTCATCTGTAATTGTAGTGCTTTGAAGGTTTTTCGGAGACATTGCACCTTCCTCAACAGTTCCGTCTCCTACAGTTTTAACTCCTGCATCATCTGTACAGTACATTTCTTTACCAAGAGTTCTACTAAACCATTCATTACCAACAATTCCGTGAGTAGCAGGTGTTGTCCCTGTGTAGATTGAAGCGTGTCCTGGAGCAGTATAAGTTGGCATATAATTGTAATGCATATTCTGGAAAGTAAATCCATCATTCATTAATCTTTTAAATCCGTTTGGAGAAAAATCATCTGAAAAGCGATATAAATATTCCATTTTCATTTGATCTACAACTATACCCACAACTAATTTTGGACGTTGTTGAGCACTTAAACTTACGACAGCAAGAAGTGCTAACAATAAAATATTTTTCTTCATGTTTAAATAAAATAATTGAAACACAAAAATACTCATTCAAATTCAAAAAGTCTAAAATATACATATCTAACCTAAGACAATTGACTATAATTTAACACTTTTACTACTCACAATATTTAAATCAGGATATATTTTCTTATTATTAATCCCTTGTACAACCTAAGTTTAATTCCAAATAAAAAAATAGAAATGCGTATAAAACAAAAAACCCTATCCGATCTGGATAGGGTTTTCAAAGAAAGGCGA
>NZ_DHEI01000163.1:18293-19529 GCF_002399805.1 Flavobacterium sp. UBA4854 | reverse complement strand
ATAACTTTGCAATAAAAACAAAGTCAATAAAATCAATCTTAGGTTAGTAGGCTTTCTCATAATCTTTTTTTTGTTACTTCTGTTTATCCTCTAAGGGGCATTAGCGAATAAAAAAATTTGTATTTGATAACATTTATTTCAAAGTCTCTCTTCCCATTTTAAGAGAGACTAGTGCTTTTACTAATTCTCAACTTTTACGACAGCCATTCTACCGTTGTATGGCTTGTTACCTTTTGCTTCCAATGCCTTTGTCGCTTCTTGTAAACCGTCATATTTTTCGTAATAGATGTAATACTTACTTGTTGTCACATTATAAAAGAAATTCACATCTGTAAGTCCTGCAGCTACTGCTTTAATTAAAAACTCATCTCTTTTCTCAACACTGTTGTGTACTGCAAGAATCAAATAATATCCGCTATCAGAGTTTTTAATATTTTTAATAATCTGCATATTTGACTGCTCTTCACCAAAATCAAAATCATTTGCTTTTAATGGCGTGCTACTTACTTTTGTTGTCTCTTTTATTCGTTTAAGAGCCGCAATATCTTGTGCATATCTTCCTTCATCATTCTCATAAGCTGCACGTTTAATTCTACGTTTACGCTCAATTTCAGTCCCTGTTTTAATACGCTCTAAATCGGCAATTAAAGCTGCTCCTTCACTTTCCATTTTCAACTGAGCCGCTTTTAATTCGTTTATCTTCTCAAGATAAGCCTTATTCAAAGGATCATCTTTAGGGAACTTTTTAAGCCTATCGTTATAAAGATTTGTAAGTTTCGCAATCTCATTTTTCATGCTAGTATTTGCATCAGCAATCTGAACTTTCAATGCTTCAATTTGGCTGTTTTCTGCCGCTACACTTTTGAATGGTTTTGGCTCTTTATAAATACCCTTTTCACTTAAATCGTTCTCTTCTTTTAAATCGTTCAAGTCTTTTTGCTTATTCGCAACAGTTGCTTTAAACTGATCTAATAAATCTGTTTGTACTTTACTTGTACTTTCAACAGACTGAGTCAAGTTTTCAATAGCTTTTCCAGTATCATCTTTCGCTTTCGCTGCTAGTGTTGCCGCCGCCGCATCTGCCTTAGCTTTATCTGCTGCTAATTTTGCCTGACGCTCCTCTTCTTCTCTTAACAGTCTAGTCTCTTCTTCAGCTTTTAATTTTTCTGTCGCTTCTGCATCGGCTTTTGCTTTTGCGTCCGCTAGAAGTTTAGCTTGAAGAGCTTCCATATCTGC
>NZ_DHEI01000163.1:17879-18178 GCF_002399805.1 Flavobacterium sp. UBA4854 | reverse complement strand
TCTGCAGCAAGTTTCGCTTGAAGAGCTTCTGCATCAGCTTTTGCTTTTGCATCTGCCGCTAATTTTGCTTGACGAGTTTGTTCTTCTGCTCTAGCTTTTTCTTCAGCAACTTGTTGTGCTTTTAATGCCTCTGCATCGGCTTTTGCTTTTGCATCTGCTGCCAATTTCGCTTGACGTGCATCTTCCTCTTCTTGTAATTTTTTAGCTTCTGCTTCTGCCTTCGCTTTGGCTGTTGCTTCTGCATCGGCTTTTACTTTTGCATCAGCTAATAATTTTGCTTGAAGAGCTTCCATATCTGC
>NZ_DHEI01000163.1:0-17768 GCF_002399805.1 Flavobacterium sp. UBA4854 | reverse complement strand
TCTGCAGCAAGTTTCGCTTGAAGGGCTTCTGCATCAGCTTTTGCTTTTGCATCGGCAGCTAATTTCGCTTGACGAGCTTCTTCTTCCACTCTAGCTTTTTCCTCTGCAACTTGTTTAGCTTGTAATGCTTCTGCATCGGCTTTTGCTTTTGCATCGGCAGCTAATTTCGCTTGACGAGCTTCTTCTTCCACTCTAGTTTTTTCTTCAGCAGCTTGTTTAGCTTGTAATGCTTCTGCATCGGCTTTTGCTTTTGCGTCGGCAGCTAATTTTGCTTGACGAGCTTCTTCTTCCACTCTAGCTTTTTCCTCTGCAACTTGTTTAGCTTGTAACGCTTCTGCATCAGCTTTTGCTTTTGCTTCTGCCGCCAATCTAGCTTTCTCTGCTTCAGCATCAGCTTTTGCTTTCGCATCTGCTGCTAATTTCGCCTGACGAGCTTCCTCTTCTACTCTTGCTTTTTCTTCAGCAGCTTGTTTAGCTTGTAATGCTTCTGCATCGGCTTTTGCCTTTGCTTCTGCGGCTAATCTTGTTTTTTCTGCTTCAGCGTCAGCTTTTGCTTTCGCTTCTGCTGCTACTCTTGCTTTCTCTGCTTCTGCATCAGCTTTTGCTTTTGCGTCTGCAGCCAATTTCGCTTGACGTGCATCTTCTTCTTCTTGTAATTTTTTCGCTTCTGCTTCAGCTTTTGCTTTTGCTGTAGCTTCTGCATCAGCCTTCACTCTAGCGTCAGCAATTAATTTAGCTTGTAAAGCTTCCATATCTGCTTTTGCTTTGGCATCTGCAGCCAATCTTGCCTTCTCTGCTTCTGCATCAGCTTTTGCTTTTGCTTCTGCTGCCAATCTTGCTTTTTCTGCTTCTGCATCGGCTTTAGCTTTCGCTTCAGCTTCTAATTTTGCTTTTGCCGCTGCCTCTGCATCAGCTTTCGCTTTTGCATCTGCAACAAGTTTAGCCTGAAGTGCTTCTGCATCGGCTTTTGCTTTTGCTTCAGCATCTAATTGTGCTTGGCGTGCTTCTTCAGCTTGTTTTATTTTTAATGCTTCTGCATCAGCTTTTGCTTTTGCTTCTGCGGCTATAAGTGCTTGTCTCGCCTCTTCATCTGCTTTTGCTTTTGCGTCTGCTGCTGCTTTTTCTTTAAGAGCAGCTTCCTCAGCAAGTTTTGCTTTTAAATCTGCTGCTGCTTTAGCTCTATTTGCAGCATCGATAGACGTTTTAGTCTTAGCCTCTGCAGCTGCTTTTACTTTAGCATCTGCCGCTAATCTTGCTTGCAATGCATCTGAATCTGCTTTTGCTTTAGCATCAGCCGCTAATATTGACTGCATGTCTGCTGCTTCTGCTTTTGCTTTTGCGTCAGCTTTACGTTTTGCTTCTGCAGCATCGGCTTTCGCTTTATTGTCTGCTATTAATTTTAATCTTGCAGCTTCTGCATCAGCCTTAGCTTTTTCCGCTGCGGCCAATCTAGCTTGTCTTGCAGCTTCTGCATCAGCTTTCACTTTTTCAGCAGCAGCTAATCTTGCTTTTGCTGCAGCTTCTGCATCAGCTCTTGCTTTGTCAGCAGCCAATTGTGCAGCTGTTTTCTGCGGCGCTGGAGCTGCTACTTTTGCGGCTTCTGCTTTTGCTTTAGCAGCTGCTTCTGCATCAGCTTTAGCTTTCGCATCTGCTGCCAATTTCAATTTCATTGCCTCTGCGTCAGCTTGTGCCTTATCAGCAGCTAATTGTGCAGCTGTTTTTTGCGGTGCCGAAGCTGGTTTTGCAGCTTCTGCTTTTGCCTTAGCCGCAGCTTCTGCATCAGCTTTCGCTTTGGCATCTGCAGCCAATTTTAACTTCATTGCCTCTGCATCAGCTTTCGCTTTGGCATCTGCAGCCAATTTTAACTTCATTGCCTCTGCATCTGCTTTTGCTTTATCAGCAGCTAACTGAGCTTGTGTTTTCTGTGCTGCTGTTGCTGTTGGCTTATTTGCCACTGCTTGTGCTCTTGCAGCTGCCGTAGCATCTACTCTCGCTTTGTTATCTGCAGCTAATTTTAATCTGCGCTCTTCTGCATCAGCTCTTGCTTTATCAGCAGCCAATTGAGCTTGTGTTTTTTGTGTTGTAGCAACGGCTCTGTTTGCCGTTACAGTTTGTGCTCTTGCAGCAGCTGCGGCATCTGCTTTTGCTTTTGCCTCAGCAGCTAATCTTATTTTAACAGCTTCAGCATCTGCTTTAGCTTTATTGTCTGCTTCTAATTTTGCTTTTGCTGCAGCTTCTGCATCTGCTCTAACTTTCTCGGCTGCTGCCAATCTTGCTTGTTTTGCTTCTGCATCGGCTTTTGCTTTTTCTTCAGCAGCTAATCTGTTCTTTTCAGCAATTTCGGTTCTATTAACTTGAGTTGCTTGAGATTTTGGTTTAGCTGGAACTGGTTTTGGTTTAGAAGGATCAATTAGAGAACCTTCGTCGTCATCTCCGTAATAGTAATTTCTATTTTTGAATTTGTAGGCAATAGCAAATTCATGAGAACCGCCCAAATTAGAGAAATTGCCCATTCCTCTTTCGTAATTGTATTCAATAGCAATACTTGGAGAAATATTAACCCCAAGTCCTGCAGAAACTCCATACAATGTATTATAGCCTAATTGTGCCCAAACTCCTTGCTGAAGTGCTAGCATTCCTAGACCTGAAATAACTGTTTTATCTTTTTTAATTTCTGTTCTAACAATTCCAGAAAATTTACTTCTGTCAAAAAAGCCATAACTGTCAATATATCCTGTGTACATGGCGTGCAATTGAATCGCTCTTTCTGGATCTTCTTTTACCATTCCTGATCCAAAATTGTAAAGCACTAAATTGTTAATCGCTACTCCAAAATCAAAAAAAGTAGTACCATAATTGATCCCTGGATTTACCGTTAAAAGTGTACTTTTTGGAAAATCTCCAGTTAGAATACTTGAATCATCTGATATAATTTTTCCTGTATTAAGACCGCTTTGATAAATTCCCGCATTTAAACCAAAAGTCAAATTACTATCTTCTTCCAGAACGATATTATGAGCAAAATTGGCAATTCCTCCAAAAACAGTCATAAGACCATAATTTTGTTGAAATAGACCAACAGCAAATGCTTCGTTTTCTCTAAAACGTCCTGAATAAGTAGCAAAATAAGTTTGTGGGTTATTCTCAAATTGAACCCATTGCCTTTTGTTATAGAAACTTACATATGGATTTGATTCTCTAACAAAGCTGAATGTTGGGTTAATTATATATCTATTAAACTTTAAAGAATTTCTGATAGGTAATGAAAACGAAACAACTCCATCCTCGCTAGCGCTTTGAGAATAGAGTACATTTGATAAACCGTAAAATAAAGTGATGAATAGTAAAAGTTTCTTCATATTATTTTATAACAGTTATTGATCCTTTTTTTTCACCTGTGTCGGATTGAATGACATAGTAATAAACGGGATTTACATTCTTAAAATCTATATTGTTTTGAGGCCAATCGCCTTGGTAATTCACGACATCCAAAACCATCTCTCCGTTTGAACTAATGATCATTACCTTTGTGTTTGCATTTTTATACTCATCTGGAATATTCCAATAAGGATTCATTCCGCTTAACTTAATAATGTTCGGAATAACGCTTGATGATGCAGAATCACCATTTATTTTGAATGAAAATTCTTTACTAGCAACACAGCCAGATGCCTGAGCAATTTTTGCCTTATAAATACCTTTAACAGCTACCACATATGATGGCGATGTTTCATTAGGAATTAAGTTGCCGTTTAAATACCACTCATAAGTCGGATTTGTTGCATCTGTTGTTATAGTAACTGTTATCGTCTCACCTTCATTTAATTTATATCCGTCTTGAGCGTCAATGCTTGCGTTGAAACTATTGCTTTTCAAATCGATGCTTCCTGTTGCTATACAACCGCCAAAATCTACGTCTACAGAATAAATACCAGACTCGTTAGTGCTATAAGTACGATTAGTAGCTCCCGCTATGGCTGCACCATCTTTTTTCCATTGATAACTATTACCAGATGTAGCAGTTAAAATCGTTCCTGAACCACTGGCACAAAAAGGATTTCCTAAAGATGAGTTTATTGTAATTGCAGACCCAGAAGATGATGAAGAAACTGTAACTCTATTTGAACTGAAATTCACATTCGAACATTGGCCATAATCAAGTTCTGCATAATAAACACCTGCAGCATTTACTACTAAAGAAGACGAATTTTGTCCTGAAATTAGAACATCATCCTTGTACCATTTGTATTTAATATTCGGATAGTTTGCAGGTGATGATTCTGGCACTTCAGGAGTAAGATTATCAACTGACAAAGTAAAACTGCCTCCAGAACAGAAAGTAGCAGTATTTTTATTTTGATTTATTAAAAACGAAGACACATAATCTTTGTAGAAAACTGAAAAAGAATATGACCCTGAAAAATTTTGTGCTCTAGGACTATTAATTCCGTTACTACTTACTATTCTTAAACTGTAAGTATTAGAACCTTTTAGTGTCGTAGGAATTGCGAATTTAATGGTTTGCTCTGTACCTGATAATTGAATAACATCTAGAGTAGTAGTAGCTGTTGGATTGGTAAAACTACCAAACTCATCAGACAATTGAACAGAAAAAGTAACATTTGAAGCAAAATTTAAATAAGAAAAAGTTGCTAGATATTCATTGTATTTAGCGCCATTAACAATATCTCCAGCACAAATATCTTTAAAAGGTAGTTGTTGCGGAGATATTGATGATTGCGCATAAGTATTCGATTCAGTAAAAAAGATTATGCTGAATAATAGTAAAACTTTAAAAAAAGATAAAGTAATTTTTTGAATCATATAGTGCGTGTTCTTGCTAGATCTATACGCTCAAAAAACAAGATATCTATAAATGTTTCTGAGAAATCATATTTGTAGTTTTCAATTACTTCTTTTGCTAGAATTGAAGTAGCCGCAACCGATGAAATCTCTTCACAATCGTTAGATACAGTATTTGACTCAGCCGCTATAGTAAGGCTGTCCTTGGGGGTGGACATCCCTACTATAAACTGATTAAAATTGCCGTTTTCAACAGCATTAGTATTGTTGTTTTGGTTATTAAAAGCCATAGTTAACACACACTCAGAATCAACAGCCTCAGTAGGTTTTTCTGCTGTATTCTGTGCATATAGAGTTAACGATATAGGCGAAACCAAAAATATTATATATAAAAAATATTTTTTCGTAGATACCATTATGTCTTGATCTTTATTTGGGCCCGTAAGACGATACATAAATTGTGTCTGGGGACTTAATTAATAAAATTTACGCGTGGGAAATAAAAATCGAAACTATTTATCTATTACCGCTAGAAGCTGTGATTTTTCCTAATTGTAATCTGAAATCTGGCTTTTTAGGATTGAAGATGTCAATGAATGTTTCTTTGTTGTCACTTTGTGACATCACGTTAAAGAAAACACTGTTTCCATACCAGCTTTCTAAATCTTCATTGTTAGAATTGTATTCTGTAAAGATGTTTCCATTACATAAGTTGAAATACATTTCCTCAAATTTGATTTTTTTAAGGTTGGCATCATTGATTTCAGTTTTGCTATCTAATAATACAGCAGGGTTAAATCCAGAGATTACACTTCTTTTCATTTCAAGAGAAGCATTTTCTGCTACATAAACAGCTTCTTTTACTAAACCTGCTTGAATGTCAGCTTTAATGTTTTCACTGTCATTAACCATTGTAATATTACTTGCAACAACTAAAGTTTGTTTTTTAGTGAAATCTGTTTCACTTTTCTTCTCATAAGATTTAACCTCCATACAACGAGATCCATCTTTAGTACTAGAGAAGTAAGAAGATCTAACTGCTAAAGAGTTGAAGAAACGACATTGAACTCCTTGAGAAAATTTAAAGTCGTCGTTAACTGATTTATAAGATACAAATTTTGTAGCATTTAAGTCACCACCTAAGATTCCGAAAGAATCTCCTCCAGCATAACTTACCATAATGTTTTCAAGAACTGTTTTGCTTCCAACACCAGCAAGAGTCAAACCGTTAAAAGTATCGGCTCCTTTTACTTTTTTACCAGCAAATTCAATTCTAACGAATCTTAAAATTCCTGAGTTTGAAGCTACATTGTCTCCTCCGTAAGTAGTCATTGAAGGATCAAGATCAAGGTTATAAGAACCTACATTTCCGAATTTGTTAATTGGTGCATCTCCAAGAATTACAATTCCACCCCAATCACCAGCTTTTTTCATACTGCGGTTTGAAGTAAATACAATTGGATCTGTTTCTAAACCATCAGCTACTAATTGAGCACCTTTTGTAACTACCAATGTTCCTTTTGTTTCGAAATCACCAATAATTACAGTTCCTGGTTCGATTGTTAAAACAGCATTGTTTGTAACATAAACGTTTCCTTGTAGCACGTAGATGTTTCTTTTTAGCAATTTGGTATTAACAGAAATATTTCCTGCCAAAATTTGGTTTGCTTCTCCATAATCAACTTTATTAGGCTTAAACTCAGTCCAGTTGTTTAACCAATTGGTGTAGCCCATAATTCCTTTCTCTTGTTGAGCATTCATACTCGCTACTGTCAAAAGAACGCAGATCAATTGAGTAATTTTTTTCATGATAAGGGGGGTATTACGGTTAATAATAAATTTGGGTATGCGTAAATGCAAAAACTCCTCTCGAGTTTTCTGAAGTTTTTCAGAACCCTCGAGAATGAGTTGTTTTTTTATTTTGTTTTTTAAGAATGCCTAGCTGGTATTCACTTAGACTTTCTCAAAAAAGATTTTAAAAAATGCTTTATTACATTTCGTTCAAATCGTTGAACTCGTGTAATGATTTCAATGTACTTTCGTAGAATAAGATTGCAGCGATTAGATTTCCTTTATCAGAGTAAGGCATCATTTTTCTTTGAAAATCTACCGTAGTATCCAAGAAAGTTGTTGTACCAACTGCCTGAGCATCTAAAACTTTTTTGTGTTCGTTATCGTCTGGAATACCTAAGTCTGCCATAGTAACACCTGGCTTAGTAACCAAAGCAATGTAAGGGAGAGTTTTAACTAATACTTTAATACGCTCGATGTATAATTCCAAAAGTTCACCCTTTTGCATACCACTCAATTCTTTTTGATCATGGTATTTTCGGATAAGAGCAGTTGTACTGATAATACTTCTCGGTGCGTTTTTAGCTTGTGCTGAAACAGCCGCAGTAGTTAAGATAAAAAAAGCACTAAATAGAATAATTTTCCCTTTCATAGATTCTTATTTTATAATTGGTTGTTGATAAAAACAAAAATATAGAAATTAACTTAAATTACAACTGTAATGGATTTTTTTTTCAAAAAAATATCTTAAAAAAACCTTAAAAACCAGTGTTATGTCGAGAAAATGTGCGTTTTAACGGGCTTTTTGTTAAAAATGTTAATTAAAAAACCGTAAGATATTAACTATAAAAAATAAGATTTTGACTCTATAAATAACCAAAAAAAACCTTCGTTTGACGATTTTCGGAAAAAAATATTAACAAAAACATCTTGATATTTACTAACTTGAAGATATTTATTAACAAAATTCTGTCGAAAGTGACGAGAAAAATTTTCAAAATTCGATTTCTAAATTTGAAAATTATAACTACGAAATAATCTTATCTCTAAAATTTTTGACTACACATTTTCTTCTATCTTTGCCCAATGCAATTTTCTCAAATTTTAGGTCAAGATTATATCAAAAGCCACTTGATAAAAAGTGCTGCTTCTGGTAGAATTCCCCATGCACAATTATTCGTTGGTCCGGAAGGAAGTGGTACATTAATTACCGCCATTGCCTATGCCCAATACATTTTGTGCAACAATACTGGCGACGAAAATTCAAACGGAAACGATTCTTGCAATCTAAAGTTTGATAACATCTCTCATCCCGATCTGCATTTTATTTATCCAACTGTTACCACCGAAGATGTAAAGACAAAACCTAAGAGTTTAGATTTCATTCAAGATTGGCGCGGTTTTATTCAAGAAATGCCATACGGAGGTTTATTCGATTGGTATAAAATTTTGGGGGTTCAAAACAAACAAGGAGAAATTCGTGTAGAAGATGCACAGGAAGTTTTAAAATCACTTTCGCTAAAATCTTACGAAGGCGGCTATAAAATCATGATTATCTGGATGGCAGATAAAATGAATATTGCAGCATCAAATAAACTCTTAAAACTTTTAGAAGAACCATCAGACAAAACGATGTTTATTCTGATTTCTGAAAATGAAGAAGATATTATCCAAACCATACGTTCACGTTGCCAGGTAATTCACTTTAACGGACTTCCAGAAAAAGTAATCGCTGAGGCTTTGGTTGCACAAGAAAATATAGACTCGAATCTAGCCAAAAAAATTGCGCATCAAGCACAAGGAAATTTTAATAAAGCACTTCACTTATTAAAAGAAGATGATGATGATCTTCCATTCGAGCAATGGTTTGTCAATTGGGTTCGCGCCGCTTTTAGAGCAAAAGGAAATGCTGCGGCTATTCAAGATTTAATTTCTTGGAGTGAACAGATTGCTGCGCTAGGACGCGAAAGTCAGAAAAAATTTATTCAATACTGTATCGAAATGTTCCGACAAGCCTTGATGTTAAATTACCAAGCGCAAAGTTTAGTTTACATTGAACCGAAAGTGGATAAATTTAAATTGGAAAATTTTGCTCCCTTCGTAAACGGAAATAACATTCACGAAATATTCAAAGAACTTTCAGATGCCATGTATCATATTGAAAGAAATGGAAATGCGAAAATAATCCTCACCGATTTATCAATCAAGTTGACTCGTTTAATTCATAAAAAATAATTCATAATGAACAATGTTGCCTCAATTCTACTTTTAGCTTTTCTAGCTTTAACTTTTTTACAATCAGGTTACGAAAAAATTTTTTATTGGAAAGATAATGTAGCTTGGCTTAAAGAGCATTTTGCCAAAACTCCATTAAAAAATCAAGTTCCATTAGCTCTTTTACATTTACTAATTTTAGAATTAATTTCTGGAATCTTGTGCGTTGTTGGAGGTATTCAATTATTCACAAATAACGGAAGAGAATTTGGTTTTTACGGAGCTATATTTTCATGTATTTGTTTGTTAATGATGCTTTTCGGACAAAGACTTGCAAAAGATTACGATGGTGCGAGAACCATTGTTATATATTTTATACCAGCTGTAATGGCTGTTTACTGGTTGAATTAATCAGTTTCAATTATTAAAAAGTTAGCCACAGATTTCACAGATTTTCACAGATTTTTTTAATCATTTTAATCCGTGAAATCTGTGGCTGAAAAACAAAATTTATTATTCAAAAAATGAATCCAAAACATCCTTCAGAATCTCTAACTATTTTAACTGATTTAGTTTTACCGAGCGAAACAAATCCTTTAAACAATCTTTTCGGCGGCGAATTATTAGCCAGAATGGATCGTGCAGCAAGTATTGCAGCTCGCAGACATTCACGCCGAATTGTAGTAACGGCTTCTGTAAATCACGTTGCTTTTAACAGAGCAATTTCGCTTGGAAGCGTTGTAACCGTAGAGGCTAAAGTTTCAAGATCTTTTAAAAGTTCGATGGAAGTTTTTATTGACGTTTGGGTAGAAGACCGCGAATCTGGAAATAGAACAAAAGCCAATGAGGCTATCTACACTTTTGTTGCTGTCGACGATACAGGAAGACCTGTTGAAGTACCAGCAATTATTCCAGAAACCGAACTAGAAATCCAACGTTTTGATGCCGCACTTCGTCGTAAACAATTGAGTTTATTGCTTGCAGGCAAAATAAAACCATCTGACGCTACAGAATTAAAGGCTTTATTTTTATAGACTGATTTTGTGACAATTTGGAACAATCAAACTTCAAAAAAAGAATTAATTTTACAAATTATAAAACTGATCAATAAAATTATAGGAGAATTTTCCTATTTTTATCCAGAAAGACAAAATAATAATTTTAGATATTTAGAAAAAAATGAGTTCAGACAAAGAAGCCAAATTAAAAGCGCTACAATTAACGCTTGATAAACTTGACAAAACCTACGGAAAAGGAACCGTAATGAAAATGGGCGACAGAGCCATTGTAGAAGTAGAAACGATTTCTTCTGGCTCATTAGGTGTTGACTTAGCTCTTGGTGTTAATGGATATCCAAAAGGAAGAATCATCGAAATATACGGTCCAGAATCTTCTGGAAAAACAACTTTGACGCTTCACGCGATTGCAGAAGCTCAAAAAGCAGGCGGTATTGCTGCCTTTATCGATGCTGAGCACGCATTTGATAGAAATTATGCTGAAAAATTAAATGTTGATATCGAGAACTTAATCATTTCTCAACCAGATAACGGAGAGCAAGCTTTAGAAATTGCCGAAAACTTAATTCGTTCTGGAGCTATAGACATTGTTGTAATTGACTCTGTTGCAGCTTTAACTCCAAAAAGTGAAATTGAAGGCGAAATGGGAGATTCTAAAATGGGTCTTCACGCACGTTTAATGTCTCAAGCTTTAAGAAAACTTACTGGAACTATCAGTAAAACAAATTGTACCGTTTTCTTTATCAACCAGCTTCGTGAAAAAATTGGTGTTATGTTCGGAAATCCAGAAACAACAACTGGAGGTAACGCACTTAAATTTTACGCTTCTGTACGTTTAGACATTCGTCGTTCTGCACAAATTAAAGACGGTGAAAATGTAATTGGTAACAGAACTAAAGTTAAAATTGTTAAAAACAAAGTAGCGCCACCTTTTAAAACTGCCGAATTTGACATTATGTACGGAGAAGGAGTTTCTAAAACGGGTGAAATCTTAGATTTAGCTGTTGAATTTGATATCGTTAAAAAAGCAGGATCTTGGTTCAGCTACGGCGATACAAAACTAGGTCAAGGTCGAGATGCAGTTAAAACTTTAATTAAAGATAATCCAGAACTTGCTGAAGAACTGGAAATTAAAATTAAAGAACACATAAAAGAATTGGCAAATGCCTAAAAAATAAGTCAAAAAAAGACTATTAAAAAGCCGAGAAGATTTTTATGATCTCTCGGTTTTTTTGTTTTTAAAAATAAGATGAAATTTTGACGCAACCATTCTACAAAATCTTCATCTATTAAAAAAACAGTGTACCATTGATACTGCCATATATCAATATTGGTATTTTTTTAGAATTTACTTTGGTTGGTTATTTGAGTAAAAACCCGTTAGCTTTCTTCATCTAGCGGGTTTTATCAATTTTTTATTTTTTTTTAAAATTTTACACGCAACCTTTTTAGTTTTTCTTCATCATAATAATATGGCATTAACTTGAGTTTTTAGTTAAACTATTTATTATCAACCATTAATATTTTTAACCATGAAAGAAAAAATAGAATTGTTGTACAATAAAAACCGAAGAAAAACCAAATTAAGATTTAAAAAAGTATTGCGTTTTATTTCAGAAAAAATAATTCACAGATAATAAACTTTTGAATAAAAATAGGGGGTTTTTAATTCAAAGAAAAGCCGGTAAACTTAATCAGTCTACCGGCTTTTGTATTTTACATAATGTTTTTATGGTTATTCCTTTTGATAATCCATTAAACCATTATAAATCATATTCCTAACTTGATCTCGTAATTCTTTTCTATTGTCGCTTGTCAATTCTTTTGTTTCTACGAAAGGTAAAATTCTAGCGCGCATCTTTCCTGGACTTCCACTCAAAAAAGTATATGAAAAACGCTCTTTATTATCTGGATAAACAATTGGAACAATCGGAATCTGATGATCGATTGCCAATCTAAATGCACCGTCTTTAAACTCATCCAACAAAATACTCTCATCATCTGGAACTCCCCCTTCTGGGAAAATGCAAATACTTAAACCTTGATTTAATCTACTCTGAGCTCTTTTAAAAACTTCATTTTTACTTTTCGAAGAATTTCTATCAACTAAAATACAAGTTCTCTTATAGAAAAATCCAAAAAGCGGAATCTTTACCAGCTCCTTCTTTCCAACAAAAACAAAAGGATTTTTAATTATAGCCAACGTAAGCATAATATCGGTCATCGAGGTATGATTGGCCACTATCATGTAACTTTTGCCTTTAATAAGCTTCTGTTCACGTTTTACGGTATAAAAGAAACCCATTCCGAAAAGGATAAATTTAGCCCAAATGCGAGCCATTTTAAAGAAATATGGATATCCTTTCTCAGAAAGAATAGAAACGACCAGAAAAGGGAACATAATGAGTATTGGAATGGCCATCAAAACGTAAAACCAAACTCTCCAAAGAATCCAAAAAGCAATTTTAAATATTTTCATAGCTTCAAAAGTAGTAAAACCGAAATGAATATTATAAAGATTTTTTCTTAGTCATCGCTTATTTTAACGCAAAGAACGCAAAGGATTTTAGCAAAGTTTTTGAAGTGATTATTGTGAAGGTTTGCTTTGCGATAAGTTCGCAAAGCTCTATCTATAAATTGTTAACGACTCTTCTAATACCATTTTTTAAAAGAATTTCATTGAAATTTATGAGTAAGCCAAGTTTAAAATTTCCTAGTCTTAAATAGGTTAATGTTTGAGCTAAATGATTAACAGTAAGAGATTCCACACTTTTTATCTCGATTAACAATTTGTTTTCAGCAAGTATATCAATGCGATATCCACAATCTAGCTTAACTTCTTCAAAAACTAACGGCAAAGATTTTTCTTTTTCAACAAAAAGTCCACGCTGCTTAATTTTATAAAACAAACATTCTTTATAAACATTTTCCAATAATCCAGGTCCAAGTTTTTTATGAATTTCAATAGCTAGTCCAATTACAATATTTGATATTTCGTTTTCTGTCATAATTAAAAAAAGTTAAATTTATAAATATTTTCTTATATTTTATAAACAAAGCTTTCCGTACTTATTGCAAAGCAATTTCTTAAAGAATTAAAACTTCTTTACTTTGCGAAAGCCCTTTGCGCTCTTTGCGTTAAAAAACTACAAACTTTGTAGTTAAAAAAAACATCACGACATTTGCATTTCAGAAAAAACGAGAATGGCAAAAATACTTACTGGTGTTCAAAGCACAGGAACACCGCATTTAGGAAATTTATTAGGAGCAATTATTCCGGCAATCGAGTTGTCAAACGACCCAACAAATGAATCTTATTTGTTTATCGCCGATTTGCATTCAATCACTCAAATTAAAGACGGAAAAACTTTAAGAGAAAACACTTATAGCACAGCTGCGGCTTGGCTTGCATGTGGTTTAAATCCTGAAAAAGTTACTTTCTACAGACAATCTGATGTGGTTCAAACTACAGAATTGACTTGGTATTTAAGCTGTTTTTTTCCGTTTCAAAGATTAACATTAGCGCACTCTTTCAAAGATAAAGCAGATCGTTTGGACGATGTTAACGCTGGACTTTTCACGTATCCGATGTTAATGGCTGCCGATATTTTATTGTACGATGCTGAATTTGTTCCTGTTGGAAAAGATCAGTTGCAGCATTTAGAAATTACTCGCGATGTTGCCGCTCGTTTCAATCACCAAATGGGTGAAACATTTGTTCTTCCTGAAGCAAAAATTGAAGAAAATATTATGCTTATTCCAGGAACTAACGGAGGAAAAATGAGTAAATCTGCAAATAATATTATCAATATTTTCTTGGATGATAAGACTCTGCGTAAACAAGTTATGAGTATTGAAACTGATAGTACACCTCTTGAAGCACCAAAAAACCCTGACACTTGTAATGCTTTTGCAATTTATTCTTTGTTAGCAAATGAAGAGCAAATCGCACAAATGAGAGCCAATTATTTAGGTGGAAACTATGGTTACGGTCACGCTAAACAAGCTTTGTTTGAATTGATTACTGAAAAATTCAAAACAGAAAGAGAAAAATACAACTACTACATCAACAACCTTGAAGAAGTTGACGCTTTATTGAAAAAAGGCGCTTCAAAAGCTTCTGTAATTGCCGATGGTGTTTTAGCAAAAGTTAGAGAAATTTTAGGATTTCAAAAATAATTTATAAAACCTAACAGATTTAAAATTCTGTTAGGTTTTTTTTTAAAATTTAATTTCAAAAACGGCTTTTATACTTTTCATAGTTTTGTTTATAACTTCTGCCAATTGGAATTGCATAATTTTCGATTATTAACTCCATATTGCCAAAAGCTTTAACTTCTTTTAAATTAACTAAAAAAGAACGGTGAATACGCAAAAAACCTTTCGATTCTAAAACCTCCAAATCACTTATTTTATATTTTGCAATGATTGGTTTTCCTTCTTTTAAAACCACTTTGATGTCATTGGCCTGACTTTCAAAAAATAAAATCATTTTGAGTAAAATTTTATATTGAAGTCCTTGTGATTTCAACAATATAAATTCATCTTCTTTACTTTCAGTGTTTTCCCTTAAAACACGCTCAACAGCTTTAAAAAAGCGTTCGAATGTTATTGGTTTCAATATATAATCAACCGCCTCAAGTTCAAAGCCTTCTATTGCAAATTCTCTGTATGCGGTTGTAAATATAGTTTTGGGTCTGTTTTTTAATGATTTTAAAAAATCTATTCCAGTTAAATCTGGCATTTGAATGTCTAAAAAAACCAAATCAACGGTTTTAGACTTTGTCAATTTGTAAGCCTCTAAAGCATTTCCAGCGGTGCCAACCAAATGCAATTCTTCTATTTTAGAAATATGATTTTCTAAAAGTTTAATTGCAAGTGGTTCATCATCAACAATAATACAATTAATTTTCATTTGCTGGAATTATTATTTCTACACTAAAGAGATTGTCTTGATTTTGAATTAAATTGGAACTTCGACCTCCGTAAATAATCTTTAATTGTTCCTGAATTATCTTTAAGCCTAAACTTTTTTCATTGTTATTTTCTTTCGGAACAAAAGAATTCTCAATCTTAAAAATCGTTTTTTCGGCATCCGTTTTAATTAAAATTGAAATAAAGATATTTCCGGAAATGCTTCCTGCTCCATGCTTAAAAGCATTTTCTACTAAAGATAAAAACAATAAAGGCGGAACAAGATTTAAAGCACTAATTTCCTCCGTAATTTTAAGTTCTAACCTCGAATCATATCTCAGTTTTTCTAATTCGACATAATCATGAATTACTTTCAATTCATCAGAAATCAGAATTAGTTTTTTCTGGCCTTTGTACAAGATATAATCCAAAATATTTGAAAGACGGCTTATCGACTCAGATGTTTTATCAGAATCAATAATTGAAAGCGAATAAATATTATTTAGCGTGTTGAATAAAAAATGTGGATTTAATTGCGTTTTTAAGGCGTTTAATTCCAATTCTGCCTTTTCTTTGAGTATTTGTACCGAATATTGTTTTTCGTTCCTTAAATCAAACATAAATGCTACGGAAACAAAAACAAAACAAGCCGTCACGATTGGAACTACGTAATAGCAGAACAAATAACTCAAATCTTTCAAAATACTTATTAAATTGTCTTGAGGTTCATTTATAAAAAAAGGTTCGGCGACATAAATCGCAAAAATTCTATTTAAAACAGAAAATAAATAAATACAGGCAATTATTGAAATAACAAATAAAAAATAATGCTTTTTATAGAACATCTTTTTTATTAAAATGAAATAAATAAAATTGGAACATAATATTTGAAAAATCAAATGACTCAAATCATACGGAATGATCATAGAAAAAAGCGGATGCTCATATTCAGCATAAATTTTGGCTTCGCCAATTAAAAAAAAAAGAAGCCAAAAACAAATCTGAAAGACCACACTTTGCTTCACGTTATAGTGTAAATTACTCTTTATCATACTTCAAAAATAGGTAATTGGGGTTCATTTTTTATAAGTTGATTGTAAACAGCTTAATTTTGATGATGAACTGCAAATAATGTCATTGAAATATGAATTTAAGTTATTCAAACATCAAAACTGACTTTACAAATACCATTAAAAAATCTGAAAAAATTCGCTATAGTTTTGCCGAAAAAAACGCATGAATTCTCAAACATCTGAAAAATTTCTTGGCCTAGATCATTTGCGCTCTTTAGCAATTTTAATGGTTCTATTATATCATTATCGCATGTTTCAACATCCAGATTGGGTTGATAAATATGGGCAATTTGGCTGGACTGGTGTAGATTTATTTTTTGTCCTTAGCGGGTTTCTCATTTCAAAACAGCTTTTTGAACAACTTAAATTCTCAAGCAACATCCGCTTCAAAGAGTTTTATATCAAACGCTTTTTCAGAATCATTCCGGCTTATGCTTTAACCCTGTTTCTTTATTTTACTTTTCCACTTTTTAGAGAAAAAGAAGCTCTGCCTCCATTTTGGAAATTTATCACTTTTACTCAAAACATCGGACTTGATCTTCTCCATTTTGGAACATTTTCTCATGCTTGGTCTTTATGCATAGAAGAGCAATTTTATTTAATTTTTCCCATAATTCTTCTGTTATTTTTAAAATTCAAAAAAGTATCCTACATCAAATATTTTCTGCTTTTTCTCTTGTTATTCACTTTGTTTTTAAGAATTATTTCATGGCAGTTGCTAATAGTTCCAAACCTAAATAGATCAGATTTATGGAGAATCTGGTACATGAAAATTTATTACCCAACATACACCAGATTAGATGGTTTAACAATTGGAATTGGCATTGCATTCTTCTATGAATATTCCAAGCGTTTCAAAAATTTAGTTAATTCATATGGCAATCAATTATTCTTAATTGGATTAATAATTGTTGGATTTTCATTTTGGATTTGTAGTAATCAAATTTCACAATTAGCATCAACGGTTGGATTTACAACTGTTTCAATTGGCTATGGATTGATTGTAATGTCTGCCATTTCAAAATCTTGCTTTTTATACCATTCAAAATCGATTTTATCTACTCAACTCGCATCACTTTCCTTTTCTATCTATCTCACGCACAAAGGAATTATTCACTTAACTCAAATAGTTCTGCAAAAATTAAATATTGATAACGAAGGACAAATCGCTCTGCTCATCTGTTTTATAAACTGCATTATAATCAGCTTATTTATTAAATATTTAGTAGAAAAACCTTCTTCAAAAATTAAAAATTATGTGTTAAAAATTAAATCTTAAAAACATGAAAACAGCAATTACAATTTTATTATCATTCATTTCTTTAAACTTTACTTTTGCTCAACAAACATTAAAAGATCAAGAAGAAATACATCAAATACTAAATGTATTTATGCAAAGTATCGCAAAAAAAGATTCTATAACTTTTAATAGTTTGTTTTTTAAAGAAACCGTGAATTGGATTGGTGTAATCAAAGAAAAAAGTCAAGCCAAAAGACTCGAAGCTAAGCCAACAATCACAAAAAATTATTTTACTGGCACATACAGTAGCTTTATTCAATCTATTCTGCAAAGCAAAAAAAGTGAGGAAAAGTTTGAAAAGATAATTATTCAAAATGACGATGTTATTGCCAGTGTTACATTCGATTACAGTTTTTGGTCAGAAGATTTGATGACAAATTGAGGTGAAGAATACTGGCAATTAGTTAAGATTAATGGAAAGTGGAAGATAACAAGCGTTCTTTTTTCTATTGAAATTTCTAAATATTATCCTAAATCTTAATTTCAAAACAATGTTTTTTTAAAAAACGCTGATCATTTTAAAATGGTCAGCGTTTTTCTTTTAAAGTTCCTTTTACTTTTTGTAACTTTAAGTATATTAATCATTTAAAAAAAACAAAGATGGATAAGTATATTGAAGATTATAATGTTCCACCGTATGTATTTCAAATATTAAAT
>NZ_DHEI01000084.1:78460-86716 GCF_002399805.1 Flavobacterium sp. UBA4854 | reverse complement strand
TCTAAATCGGAAGCCTGGCGAACTATTTTTACACCATTTCCATCATAACCAAATTCGGTACATTTCCATACAAAAGGTAATTTCAGATCGTTGATTTTAGATTTTAGTTGATCTAAATTTTCAAATCTTTCGAATGGTGCAGTTGGGATATTATTTTTTGCGTAAAAATCTTTTTGAACACCTTTATTCTGAATTCCCTTTAAGGTTTTTGGAGATGGATATACTTTTAAACCTTCGTTTTCTAATTGCGTTAAAGCTTCAAGGTTTACCAATTCGATTTCAAAAGTCAAAACATCGACTTGTTTTCCAAAATTATAAACCGTTTCATAGTCCATTAAATCGCCTTGAAAGAATTTGTTGCAGGCGATTTTGCTTGGTGCTTCGTCGCTTGGATCTAGAACGTAAGTTTGTATATCAAATTTTCTGGTGTCGAACAAAAGCATTTTACCTAATTGTCCGCCACCTAATATTCCTAATTTAAAATCAGAAGAAAAATAATTCATTTTGTGTTGTGTTTTTGCAAAGATACCTTTTAATCTTTTTTTAGCCAAAATTTAGTTTTTTCTGCTATGGATTGATAAAGTTTTGCCACAGATTAAAAGGATTAAAATGATTTTTCTTTGTGTGTGTTTTTGGTTGCCACGAATTACACGAATTTTCACAAATTTTTTCGGTTGAATTAAAAAAAGAATTTGTGAAAATTCGTGGCAAAAAATAAATACTTTCTAATCCTCTTAATCTGTGGCTAACCAAAAACTATTTTATTTTCTTCAAAACTTCTTTGGCGACGGCTTTGTAGGCTGCTGAATGGTCTCCGAAATCTTTATCAATGATTACTTTTAGTTCAGGGTGAATCCAATCGTAATAATTTCCTAAGACGTACAAAGTTCTAATAGAGTACGCTTTTGTAGCAACTTTAGTATCATTAATTAACCAATCAAAAGATGCTTCAATACAATCTT
The DNA here is from genome assembly GCF_002399805.1 of Flavobacterium sp. UBA4854. Taxonomy (NCBI): domain Bacteria; kingdom Pseudomonadati; phylum Bacteroidota; class Flavobacteriia; order Flavobacteriales; family Flavobacteriaceae; genus Flavobacterium; species Flavobacterium sp. UBA4854. The sequence continues at coordinate 85,754 of NZ_DHEI01000084.1, read as the reverse complement.
GAATATTTTCTTCTGAAAGTTTAATGCTGTTTTCACTTTTTTTATAATGAGATTTTACTAGAAGCTGTGTCACTTTTGCAATCGGGCGCATAGAACTTTCATCTTTTAAAATTTTTAAATTCGAACAGAAAAAATCAAGATGTGGCTGTAGCCAAAGTAATTCTTCGTACGAAACAAATTCTAAAATCCAGCAGGCTTTATGGTTGTTTTTGTCTGAAGGTGTAAAACATATTGAAACTAATTCGCTAAAAAGCGAGGGGTTTTCTAGAATATCTTGTGCAGCTTTTAGACGGTTTTCTCTATAAGCATTTACATAATCCAATTTTTTTTGCAATTCAGACAGCATTGTTTTTTGTATTTAGTACAATGCTAAAATAAGTAATTTAATGAGATAATTCCGTAATAGTTTATAGGCAATCCTGGATAATAGAATCTTGGTTGTGCATTTCCAACTCCAGTTGCATTGGTCAAAATCATGGAAGCGTATTTTTCGTTTGTAACATTATTAATTCCTGCATCGAGATGCGCTTTTAATCCAGATAAAATTTCAAATTGATAACCTGTTTTTAAATTTAGTAAAGAATAAGAATCAGAAAAATTGGCATTTGAATCATTCATCGGAATTTTATCTGTGAATTGAAAATCTGCTGAAAAATAAAAACCTGAATTGGTATTCAAATTAAAACCAGCACTTGCAGTATTGGCAGGAACTCCCGTTAATTTGTTGCCAGAATAATCATTTCCGTTATCGACAAATTCTTTAAATTCATAATTTCCGATAGAAGCGCCAGTGTAAGAGTTTAAATTGAAAGTTCCATTGATTGTCCAATTGTGTTTTAATGCAATTTCGATTCCTTCATGAAATGTTTTTCCAGCATTTACGCCTTCATATTGATCGTCTCCAATTCTTTTGGCAACCAATAAATCTTTAATTTCCATTCGGTAAACGGCAATTTCAGCATATAGTTTTTTGCTGAAAAGATGAAGTTTGCTACCTAATTCAAAATTATAACCTGTTTCGGGTTTTATGTCTTGATTGATATTTCCTGTGCTTGTTAAAGTCTCTTCGGTTGCGGGAAGAGAAAATCCTCGACTTGCAGAGAAGTAAAAAGTCTGGATGTCATTTGGCTTGAACAAAAAAGAAAGTTGTGGCGAAAAAATTCCATCGTAACTATATTTCTCCTTCGGATTATTCGCGGAAGCGGGAAAATCATTCTGAAGTTCAAATTTGGTTTTATTATAATTTAAACCTGCCTGAATTTCAAATTGGTCAGAAAGTAAAGTTCTGATTTGAGAAAAGATATTATAAAAACGTCTTTTTTGATTCGTTGCTGTAAGCTGATCGCCTTGTAAACTTCCGTTTCCGTTATTTTGCTGATACAGATTTTGAAAAGTATTTCCGCTGTAATTGTCTGCGAAATATTCAATTCCGCCAATAAATTGATTTTTGATTTTTCCGATTTTAAAGTCTCCCGAAAATTGTGTTCGTACGCCCGAAGCAAAAGTATATTGACGCAAAATATCAAAAGGACGCGGTTCGTTGCTGTCTTTGTAATTGATGAAAACTGAAGTTGAATTATTTAAATGATCATTAATTTTAAAATCATAAGCCAATCCGCCCAAAGTCGATTTGTATTCTTTAAAACCTTTTGAAGCAACCCAAGTTGGCGCACCCGCTTGTGGATTATTTTCGAAAGTGGTTTTGTTAATCGAACTCGGAATGTATGCTTTTAAATAAGTATAATTAGAAAAATAGGTGAGTTTGCTGTTTTTCTTTCTAAATAATTCTCCGCCAAGTGTAACTCCTTCACGATTATAGGCGCTGTTTTCGCGCCAGCCATCAGTTTTTAGATTGTGGTAACTCAGATTTAAAGATGCATTATTTTCATTTAAATCAAAACTTATTCTGTTTTTCAATAATCCGTAAGAGCCAAAAACCGAACTGATTTCAGCTTGATAATTGCCACTTTTTAAGGATTGAGGAGAAATCAAAATCGCACCGCCCAAACCAGCACCGTAAACACTAGAAAGCGGACCCTTTATAATCTCAATCTGATTGATGTTTTGAAGATCGATATCGTCAATTACAGTTTCGCTGTTTCCTGAAGTTAATGGAATACTTCCATAGAATGCTCGAATTTTATTCGTTCCATAAGGAGTTCTTGCGCCAATTCCGCGAATCGAAATTCGGGTGGTGGTAATATTTGATGATTGCATAAAAACACCAGGAATTGTATTGATGACATTACTAATATCAGTGGTATTATTTCGGAGTAATTCTTTTTCGGATAAAATACCAATTGAAGCGGGACTATTTTGTAAATCACGATTAATGTGTAGCGGACTTATTAAAACTTCATTCAGTTTATGAGTTTTAACTGAATCAATATTTTGAATTTTTTCTTGTGCTGAGATGCTTTTAGAAGTAAAAAGAATAAAGAGAAGAAGAAAATATTTTTTGGAGGGCATAAAATGAGCTGATTAAAAGGCAGTTTTATTTTAACACATAGAAACACAGCATTGATTGAGGCAAAAAAGGCGTTTTACTTGTCAAAAGTCACATAATAACTATGTGCGAAAACTAATTTTCTTAATAACATCTTTTTAAACAAAAATCTATGTCTCTATGTGTTTAAAATTTTCTTTTTATAATTTGTTCCGATAAATTTCAGAATTGGAATTTATTTCTTTGCTGTAACCTTCCAAATAGTATTTCCGCTATCATCATTTACCAAAAGCGATCCGTCTTTCATAACAGTAACTGCAACTGGACGTCCGTAAACTTCAGCTTTATCATTGTCAGAAATAAAACCAGTTAAAAAATCTTCTGGTTTTCCTGAAGGTTTTCCGTCTTTAAAAGGAACAAATAAAACTTTATAGCCTGAAATTATAGATCGGTTCCAAGAACCATGTTGGCCTACAAAAGCGCCATTTTTGTATTTTGCTGGAAAAGCATCTTTCGTGTAAAATGCCAATCCTAAAGAAGCAGTATGAGCGCCAACAGGAACATCGGGAACAATAGCTCTTTCTATCAAATCTTTTCGTTCGCCTTTCCCTTTCCATCTTGGGTCAGGAATACTTCCAAAATACGAATAAGGCCATCCATAAAAACCGCCTCTTTTTACACTTGTAATATAATCTGGAACTAAATCATCTCCAAGTTCATCTCTTTCATTTACCGCTGTCCAAAGTTCTTTTTTGTTGGCTGGATTCCAATCCATTCCCATTGGATTTCTAAGACCTTCAGCATAAATTTTTTCGCCCGTTCCATCAGGGTTAATTTCTAAAATTGCTGCACGGCGAACTTCTTTATCCATTCCGTTTTCTCCCACATTGCTTCCAGAACCAACACCAATATAAATTTTTGTTCCTTCAGGATTAGCAAGCAAACTTCTTGTCCAGTGATTGTTGTATCCGCCAGCTGGCAGTTCAACAATTTTAGTTCCTTGAGTTTCTAATTTTAATGGTGCGTTTTTATAAGGATAACGGTAAAGTCCGTCAGTATTGGCAATATAAAAAAAGTCTTTTAGGATTAACATTCCTAAAGGCCTGTTTAAACCAGAAATAAAAACTTCGCGAGTTTCATATGTTCCGTCTTTATCATTGTCACGCAAAACTATAATTTGGTTTTTGCTTGTTCTGGTGCCGCTTTCAACAACAAAAATGTCATTGTTTGGACCTATATAACTCCATCGTGGATTCTCAAATCCGTCAGCAAATTTAGTTACTGTAAAACCTTCAGGCGCTTTTGGCGTTTTGCCTTCTGGCCAGCCAATTACTTTACTGTTTTTGGTTTTAGATTCGGTTGCGTAAGGAGCGGGAAGCGTAATTTCTCCAATAGCAGTTTTTACAACATTGCCAGATTGTTTGGCTAGGGCTTCTTTTTCTTCTTTTTTTACTTGCCCATTACAGGCAGTCATAAAGGCTAATAACGTTATCGAGATTAGGGTTAAAGGTTTTTTCATTGGTTTTTTGGAGTTAAATAATTAGATCATAACAATTTACTTAAAATATGTAGAGTGACAAAAAAATATTTGTAAAGATTAACTGAGATTTAACATTCCTAAAAAATATCTCGAATACAGTTTGTTTTGATAGAAGCTGTTAAGTTCTAATTCTTTATCTTTGTCCATTATTTTAAAAAGAAAAATAATGATACAACTTCACGATAAACAATTTGTTCCGTTTATTTCGGCAAAAGAAATTGATTTTGCTTTGGCTAAAATGGTCGCTCAGGTAGAAGATGATTTTGGTGATGATACACCAATTTTTATTGGAGTCTTGAATGGTGCTTTTATGGTGGTGTCAGATTTTCTGAAAAAATATAAAAAACCGTGCGAAGTCTCATTCATCAAAATGGCTTCGTATGAAGGAACAGAAAGCACAGAATCGGTTAAAGAATTAATCGGAATTAGTCATGACCTTTCTGGAAGAACTGTAATCGTGATCGAAGATATTGTCGACACAGGAAATACTGTAGAAGAATTGAAGCATTTATTTAAAGCACAAAATGTAAAGCATTTTAAAATTGCAACACTATTCTTTAAACCAGAAGCATATAAAAAAGATATTAAAATAGATTATATCGGAATTCGTATTCCGAACAAATTTATTGTAGGTTACGGTCTAGACTATGATGGTTTAGGAAGAAACCTTACTGAAGTTTACAAATTAGCAGAATAACAAAACACAACTATATATTCATTTTAAAACTTCTGAAAGACAGAAGTAACAACACTCATTTCAATTATGATTAACATCGTTTTATTTGGAAAGCCTGGTGCAGGAAAAGGAACTCAGGCAGAATTTTTAAAAGAAAAATACAATTTAACACACCTTTCAACAGGAGATATTTTTCGTTTCAATTTAAAAAATGATACTGAACTAGGAAAACAAGCAAGAGTTTTTATGGACAACGGAGAGTTGGTTCCTTGCGAAGTAACAACTGCAATGTTAATTGATGAGGTAAAAAAACATCCAGATACTGCAGGATTCTTGTTCGACGGTTACCCAAGAACAATCAATCAAGCAGAAGCTTTAGACCAGTTTTTACCAACGATCGGATCTAGCGTAACAGCAACAATCGCTTTAGAAGCTGATGACGAAATTTTGGTAAAACGTCTATTAGAGAGAGGAAAAACAAGCGGAAGAGTTGATGATCAAGACGAAGAAAAAATTCGTGTAAGATACCAAGAGTACAATGAGAAAACAGCTCCTCTTATTGGATATTATAAAGAACAAGGTAAGTTTCATGCTGTAGACGGTATCGGAACTATCGAACAAATTACAGAGCGATTAACGTCAGTTATAGATAATTTGTAGAAACTTATTCCAGCTGTACGTGAATCCTGATAGCTATCGGGACGCAAAAAAACTATTTTTCTAACTCTAAAACGGGCTTTTCAAATGTTTTTGATGATCAATGTTTTTGAGTTAGAAAAATTAGTTTTTTAATTCACAGCCATTTTTTAAGATTACAAATTACATTTAACGAGACCATTTTATAACGAATCCACTATCAATTGGAAATACTAATTATATTTTTTCTAATTCTATTAAACGGAGTTTTCTCCATGTCTGAAATCGCTTTGATTTCGGCCCGTAAAAACAGGCTTGAAACAGCTGCGAAAAAAGGCAATAATAGTGCAAAAACGGCACTAGATTTAGCTAATTCCCCAAATAAGTTTTTATCGACAGTACAAATCGGAATTACCCTTATCGGAATTTTGACAGGTATTTATTCTGGTGACAAAATTACTGCAGATGTTGAGCTTTTTGTAGCAGGATTTGAGGTTCTTAAGCCTTACGCACATTCTATTGCGGTGGGAATTGTAGTTGTAGTTTTAACTTTCTTCTCATTGGTTTTGGGAGAATTACTTCCTAAACGAATCGGATTAAATTATCCAGAAGCAATTGCAAAAATGGTTGCAATGCCAATGAAAGTGATTTCGATTATTACAGCTCCATTTATTTGGTTGCTTACTACATCGACAGATTTCTTATTGAATGTTTTCCAAATAAAACCAACCGCTGATGGAAAAGTTACTGAGGAAGAAATTAAAGCTATCATTAAAGAAGGAACAGAAGTAGGAGAGGTTCAAGAAATTGAACAAGATATAGTGGAGCGTGTTTTTCATATTGGAGACAGAAAAGTAAACTCTTTAATGACACATCGCAAGTCGGTTGATATGTTGCCATTAAAAGCCGATAAAGAAAAAATCAAAGAATTGGTTGTTCAAGACCTTCACGCAGTTTATCCTGTTTATAATGATAATTACGATGATATTGTTGGAGTCGTAACACTTAAAAATATTTTTGCTAACATCGAAAGCGATAATTTTGATTTAGCGGCAATTATGTCTGATGCGCCCTATTTAATGGAGCAAACAACAGCATACAAAGCTTTAGAAAATTTCAAAAAAACGGGTGTCCACTATGCTTTAGTTTCAGACGAATATGGAGTTTTTCAGGGACTGATTACTCTTAATGATATTTTGGAAGCTTTAGTTGGTGATGCTGCAGAATTTTATAAAGACGAATTCCAGCTTATAGAAAGAGAAGATGGTTCGTGGTTAGTTGATGGACATTATTCATTACACGACTTCTTGACTTACTTCGAATTGGATGAGTTAACAAACGATTATGAAGTGAATACCGTAAGCGGAATGATTATGACCGAGCTTTCTCATATTCCAAAAGAAGGAGAAAAATTAGTTTGGCAAAAATTCGTTCTAGAAGTAATCGATATGGACGGTGTTAAGATTGATAAAGTGCTTGTGAAAGCACTAAAAGAGTAGAGAGAAAATTTGTTTCAGGTTTCAGCTTTCAAGTTTCAGGTTATATATTAAACAACTTGAAACTTGAAACCTGAAACTTGAAACTTTACATAAACAAAGAAAATGACAGAAGGAAATTTTGTAGATTACGTTAAGATATATGTTTCTTCCGGAAAGGGAGGAAAAGGTTCTACGCATTTACATAGAGAGAAATTTATTGAAAAAGGAGGTCCAGATGGTGGCGATGGAGGTCGTGGTGGACATGTATATTTAGTTGGAAATAAAGGGCTTTGGACATTATTTCATTTGAAGTTTGCGCGTCATATTAAAGCAGGTCACGGTGGAGACGGAGGTTCTGACAGAAGTACTGGTGCAGACGGAGAAGATAAAATCATTGAAGTGCCATTAGGAACTGTTGTAAAAGACAAAGAAACTGGAGAAACACTTTTTGAAATTACAGAACACGGAGAAAAACAGATTCTTGCAAGAGGAGGAAAAGGAGGTTTAGGAAACTGGCA
>NZ_DHEI01000084.1:69087-78343 GCF_002399805.1 Flavobacterium sp. UBA4854 | reverse complement strand
TTTAGAAGCTCTACAAATCAAACGCCTCGTTATGCACAACCAGGTTTGCTTGGTGTTGAAATGGATGTGATTTTGGAACTTAAAGTTTTGGCTGATGTTGGTTTGGTTGGTTTTCCTAATGCAGGAAAATCTACTTTATTGTCTGTATTGACTTCGGCAAAACCAAAAATTGCCGATTATCCGTTTACGACTTTAAAACCGAATCTAGGAATCGTGGCTTACAGAGATTTTCAATCTTTCGTAATTGCTGATATTCCTGGAATTATTGAAGGCGCGGCAGAAGGAAAAGGTCTTGGTCATTACTTCTTGCGTCATATTGAACGTAACTCCACTTTATTGTTTTTAATTCCTGTTGATACAGCAGACATTAAAGGAGAATATGATATTTTGGTTAACGAATTAACAAAGTATAATCCTGAAATGCTAGACAAAGAACGTCTTGTGGTAATTTCAAAATGTGATATGTTGGATGATGAATTGAAAGCTGAGCTGAAAGCAGAATTAGATGTTTCTTTCAAAGGCGTTCCTTATATGTTTATTTCATCTGTAGCACAACAAGGCTTGACAGATTTAAAAGACAGACTTTGGAAAATGCTTAACGAATAGTAAAGCTTACTTAGATATCAAAAAGGTGTTCTGTTCTCAGGGTACCTTTTTTGTTTTATAATGTTAAATTCGTAATAAACTGCTAAAAATCTAATATCATTTTTAATTTTAAGATTGTTTGGGTTGAGATAATTGCTAAAATGGCTTATATTCGCATCACTTAAACAAAATAACATGAAAAAAGTAATTTTATTCTTGACCATGTGCCTTATGGCTTTCCCAATGAGAGCCGATGAAGGAATGTGGTTTTTGATGTTTATCGAAAGATTGAACCATAGAGATATGGAAAAAATGGGCTTGCAATTGACAGCCGAAGAAATTTACAGTATTAATAATCATAGCTTAAAAGATGCAATTGTACAATTCAATGGAGGATGTACAGCTGAAATCGTTTCAAACAGCGGTTTAGTTCTTACTAATCACCACTGTGGCTATAGTTCGATTGCAGAACTTTCAACTGCAGAACAAAATCATTTGAAAAATGGTTTTTGGGCAAAAAATCGTTCAGAAGAACTAAAACCAAAATCTTTATACGTTCGTTTCTTTGTTCGTATGGATGATGTTTCAAAAAGAATCCTGTCTAAAGTAAACGATACAATGACAGAAACTGAAAGAAACACAATCATTCAGCAAGAAATCGCTTTGATTGAAAAAGAAAATAGCGAAAATGGAAAATACACAGTTTCTGTTCGCCCTTTCTTTCAAGGAAATGAATATTACTATTTTGTTTACCAAGATTACACAGACGTTCGTTTAGTTGGAACTCCTCCTGAAAGCGTTGGTAAATTTGGTGGAGATACAGACAACTGGGAGTGGCCTCGCCAAACTGGAGATTTCTCTATGTTTAGAGTTTATGCTGACAAAGACGGAAATCCTGCAGCATATTCTAAAGATAATGTGCCATTAAAACCAAAACACTATTTACCTGTAAGTTTGAAAGGAGTTAAAGAAAATGACTTTGCAATGATCTTAGGATATCCAGGTAGAACAAACCGTTGGATGCCAGCTGGAGGAATCGAGCAAAACATTAAATATGCTTATCCTGCTTGGGTTGAAGGTGCAAAAACTGGAATGGACGTAATGAAAAAGTATATGGATAAAGATGCAACTGTTCGTTTACAGTATGCTTCTAAATATGCTTCGACTGCTAACTACTGGAAAAACCGTCAAGGTATGATCGACGCTTTAACAAAAGCTGGAACTGTAGACGCTAAAGCAGAACAAGAAGATAAATTCTACGAGTGGGCAAGTAAACCTGCAAACAAAGAAAAGTACGAGAATGTAATTCCGACTATTAACGATTATTACAGAGAAACAAACTTAAAAGCGCGTCACGATAATTATTTGACTCAACTTTTACGTACTTCTAGCTACGCAACTGGACCTGCTAATTTAGGAAATGCATTAATTGCTTACTACAAAGAAAATGATGCTAAGAAAGCAGAAATGCTTCCTAAAATCAATGAAATGATTGAGAAAATTTATGGTGAGTTTCATGCTCCTTTAGAAAAAGACATTTTAACAGCTCAATTAAACTTATATGCTGAAAAAGCTGCTGAGTATGGACTTGCTCCAGAAATTGCAAAAATGAAAACAGCTAACAATGGTGACTTTACTGCAGATGTGGCAAAAGCTACAGAACAGAGTTATTTTACAACTAAAGAAAAAGTATTAGGATTTTTAGCAGATCCTAAACCAGTAGCCATTACACACGATCCGTTGTATATTATTTCTAATGATTTATTGACAAAATACCGTTCTAAAACAGATGATCAAGCAAAAGCTGATGATGGTTTTGCAACTGCATACCGTAAATTGGTAGAAGGTTTAAGAGAATCTAAATTGAACGCAATTAAATACCCTGATGCAAACTCTACGTTGAGGTTGACTTACGGAAAAGTTCGCGCTTTACCTGCTGATCCTCGTAACGATGCTAAGATTAATAATTATACTACAATGGAAAGTATGGTTAAAAAGTATAAAGCAGGAGACCAAGAATTTGACTTGCCAGCTCGTTTGTTAGAGTTAAACAAGAAAAAAGATTACGGTCAATATGCTGACAAAGCAGGTTATATGCCAATCAATTTCTTGACAGATAATGATATTACTGGAGGAAACTCTGGTTCGCCAGTTCTTAACGGAAAAGGAGAATTAATCGGTATCGCTTTTGACGGTAACATTGAAGCTATGGCTGGAGACGTAATTTTCGATTCTAAATTGCAAAGAACAATTAACGTAGATATTCGTTATGTACTTTGGATTATCGACAAATATGCAGGAGCTAAAAACATTATTGATGAGTTGACGATTGCTAAATAATCTCAATTTCCTTTATAAAATAAAACCCGACAGTTTTTTTAAGCTGTCGGGTTTTTTATTTTTTTTAGTTTGTGTAAAGTATACAAGGCTGATTGAAGTAGAAGCCTTTTGAATGCGTGTGTTCGACTTTACTCAGACTGACAAAAGATACATTTAATGTTTTCAAAATTTGGAATTTCTCAAGTAAGAAATTGTTTTGCATTTTATACTGAATCAAAGCACGCGTGTTTTCATTGTTGTAATTGTGTTTTTGAAGCTGAATGGCGATTTATATAAAAAGGCTGGAATAAGATTAAATATATTTTTCGTACAAATTACTAATTTATGTTTAAAAGCAAATCAAGCATTTTATATTTCCTTATTTTTGAAATATGAAAAAGCTGCTAATTTTCTTTTTGATTGTTCCGATGTACTGTTGGTCACAATCTAATTTTGAGAAAGCAGAGAAATTATTTCGCGCAAAAAATTACGATGAAGCTAAACTCATATTTGAATTTGTCCTTAAAACAAATCCGTCAGATATAAAGTCACTGGAATATCTTGGAGAAATAGAAGCACATCAAAAATCTTGGGTAAAAGGTGCCGAATATTTTAAAAAACTAAAAGAATTGAAACCCACAGTGGCAGATTATTTTTTTAAATACGGAGGATGTTTGGCGATGCATGCTGTAGAAGTGAATAAAATTAAAGCTTTTTCGATGGTGGGCGATATGAAAGAAGCTTTTGAGAAAGCCATCGAGCTTAATCCAAAACATGTTCAGGCGCGTTGGGCATTGATTGAAATTTATTTGCAATTGCCTGGAATTTTAGGCGGAAGCGAATCAAAAGCAATCTCATATTCTAACGAATTAGCGCAGTTTTCTCCAATTGATGGCTATCTGTCAAGAGGAAGAATTGAAGAGTATTTTAAAAGATATGATCTTGCCGAAAAAAATTATAAGAAAGCACATGAAATTGGCAATTCAAAAGTCACATTTCAAAAATTATATAATTTATATTTGAACAAACTAAAAGACACAAAAAAAGCGCAGGATTTAAAACGAAAATTCGAAGCATAAAATAAAGATTCTAAATGAAAACACATTTCATTGCCATTGGCGGAAGCGCAATGCACAATTTAGCATTAGCATTGCATAACAAAGGATATCAGGTTACAGGAAGTGACGATGCTATTTTTGAACCTTCAAAATCAAGATTAGAAAAGAAAGGAATTCTTCCTGCTGAATTGGGTTGGTTTCCAGAAAAAATCACTTCAGATATAGATGCTATTATTCTTGGAATGCATGCTAAAGCGGATAATCCTGAATTATTAAAAGCACAGGAATTGGGTTTAAAGATTTATTCGTATCCTGAGTTTTTATATGAACAATCTAAAAACAAAACTCGTGTTGTAATAGGTGGTTCTCATGGAAAGACTACAATAACTTCTATGATTCTTCATGTAATGCATTATCACAACATTGCAGTCGATTATATGGTAGGAGCACAGTTGGAAGGATTTGATACTATGGTTCATTTGACTGAAGAAAATGATTTCATGGTTTTAGAAGGCGATGAATATCTATCTTCTCCAATTGACAGACGTCCGAAATTTCATTTATACCAACCAAACATTGCCTTAATTTCTGGAATTGCTTGGGATCATATTAATGTTTTTCCAACGTATGAAAACTATGTGGAGCAATTTGAAATTTTCATTGAAAAAATTACAAATGGCGGAATTTTAGTTTATAACGAAAATGATTCAGAAGTAAAACGTGTTGCCGAAGCAGCAACAAATCCGATTCGAAAAATTGCTTATTCGACTCCAGAATATTCGGTAAATGATGGATTAACTTTATTAAAAACTCCAGAAGGCGATATGCCAATTGAAGTTTTTGGTGCACACAATTTAAATAATTTGGCAGGAGCAAAATGGATCTGTCAAAATATGGGGGTTGATGAGGCCGATTTCTACGAAGCAATTGCTAGCTTTAAAGGTGCTTCTAAACGTTTAGAGAAAATTGCAGAAGGAAAAGGAAAAGTGGCTTATAAAGATTTTGCGCATTCGCCAAGTAAAGTAGCCGCAACAACAAAAGCGGTAAAAGAGCAATATCCTAATAGAACTCTAGTTGCTTGTTTAGAATTGCACACTTATAGTAGTTTAAATGCTGAGTTTTTAAAAGAATATGAAGGTGCTTTAGAATATGCTGATGTTGCAGTTGTTTTCTATTCTCCAGATGCGGTTAAAATTAAACAGCTAGAAGAAGTTACTTACGAACAAATTGCTACGGCATTCAATAGAAAAGATTTAATTATTTATACCAATCCAACTGAGTTTAAAGAATATTTGTTCAATTTAAATTTAGAAAATTCTGCACTTTTATTAATGAGTTCAGGAAATTATGGAGGTTTAAATTTTGATGATGTAAAAGGTTTGATTAATTAGAAATTAGTCAATTTGAAAATTAGATAATGTGCCACTGCTTTTGTAGTTGGCACATTTTTTTTTGTCTAATTATCTAATTAGAATTTTCATATTTAAAATGTCCAACTATCTTATATTCAAATAAACAATCTTCTAAAATTTGTCCGCTGCCGACGTTATGAACAATTAAATTACGTTTTCCGTCAGCTGATTTTTTATTAGTTACAATTCCAATATGCGGAAGTTTATCATTAATCATCCAAGTTACTAATTCTCCAGTTTTGTAATCTTTTGCATTTTGAGTTACAGGTAATTTTGTTCCTTTTCTTTCAAAGAACACCTCTAGGTTCGGGACTCTTCTATGATCAATATTGGTATCGGTTTTTGTCATTCCCCATTTTTTTAAATTTGGATAAAGAGAAAAATTCTCAACCATATCTTCATGGACTTCTTTTTGTAAATCGATATTTAGAACTCGATACGATCGTATTATAACATCTGTGCAAACTCCCTTATTTTTTGGAACATCGCCATTCGGGTAATCAATTTTGAAATAGGCAGGATCGTAATCAATCGAGGGGTCAATTATTGAAATTGCGGCTTGAGATAATTTTTCGGCAAAAGTTTTAGGTTCGGTATAATTTGAAACAGCTGGGCTTTTGTTTTCTTTTTGGTGGCATGATAGAAAAAATAATAAAATAAAGCAGGAGATTAATGGTTTCATTTTCAGATAATTTAGTTTTTAAAGATACTAAAATTTAAGAACGGTTAATAATATTTGAAAGATTTTTCTTCTTTTTTAAATATCTTCGCTTCTTAAAATTATTATTATGGAAGGAGGGCATTTCGCTATAAAAAATTGGTCTGATGATGATAAACCGCGCGAAAAATTAATGCTCAAAGGAAAAGATGCTTTAAGTGATGCTGAATTAATGGCTATCTTAATTGGTTCTGGAAGCCGTAATGAATCTGCTGTCGCTTTAAGTAAGCGAATTTTATCTACAGCCAAAAATCTAACTGCTTTGGGAAAAATGACAATTTCTCAATTAATGCAATTTAAAGGTATTGGTGAAGCAAAAGCTGTTTCAATTGTTTCTGCTTTAGAGTTGGGTAGGAGGCAACGAATAGAAGATGTTTCGAAACTAAAAAAAATAACTTCAAGTAAAGCTGTTTTTGATATTATGCAGCCCATTATTGGAGAACTTCCGCATGAAGAGTTTTGGGTGCTTTTTCTTAATAATTCAAATAAAGTGATTTCTAAATCCCAATTAAGTAAAGGAGGTATTGCTGGAACAGTTGTAGATATACGATTGGTTTTTAAATTAGCACTAGAGAATGGCGCTACAGCCTTGATTTTGTGCCATAATCATCCTTCGGGTAGTTTAGTTCCAAGTGATGCCGACAAACAAATTACTAAGAAAATTAAAACGGCAGGAGATATATTAGATGTTAAAGTTTTAGATCATGTTATTATTACTGAATCAAAATATTATAGTTTTGTAGATGAAGGAATTTTTTAATACATGAACACCAATATTACCGACATCTTTTTTGATTTAGATCATACGCTTTGGGATTTTGATAAAAACTCAGAAATGGCTTTTGATCGTATTTTTAAAAATAAATACCAAGAAATCGCAACTCAAGATTTTATTAAAGAATATATTCCGATCAATCAAGAATGTTGGAGATTGTATCAGAATGACAAAATTACGCATCAGGAATTGCGTTATAATCGTTTGAAGTTATCCTTTGATGCTTTGAATTATGTAGTTTCAGATGAGAATATTCTGGAAATTGCAAATGATTATATTGAGTTTCTTACTGATAACAATTATCTTTTTGATGGAGCGATCGAAGTTTTGGAATATTTGAAACCAAAATATAAACTTCACATCATCACAAATGGATTTGCTCAAGTTCAAGAAAAGAAAATTAATAATGCTGCGCTTGGCAATTATTTCAGTACAATCACAAATTCAGAATTAGCAGGTGTTAAAAAACCAAATAGTATTATATTTGATTATGCATTAAAATTGGCAAAAACTTCAAAAGAAAACAGCATTATGATCGGAGACGATTTTGAAGCAGATGTAAATGGAGCTTTGAATGCTGGTTTGGATGCTATTTTCTTTAATGAGAAAAAATTAGATATTTCGGGAAATTATAAACAAATTAACCATTTATTAGAACTAAAAAACTATTTATAATTATGAAAATTAAAATTTTACTTACTGCTCTTTTATGTTCAGTTGTTGGATTTGCGCAGTCTGTTAATGATTACAGAGCTGTAATTGTACCTCTGAGATATGATTTTATAAAAACAGATAATCAATATCGTTTGGCTACATTAACCAAATCAAATTTATTAAAGGGAGGTTTTGAAGCTTATTATACAAACGAGCAATTACCAGATGGGCTTACAGATCGTTGTCAGGTTTTATATATAGATGTGAAAAAAGACAATGCTTTTTTGGTCACTAAACTTTTTATTGAATTAAAAGATTGTTACGGACAAGTGGTTTACACATCTGAGGTGGGTAAAAGTAAGGAGAAAGAATATGAAGTTGCTTATAAAGAAGCGCTAGATAACGCTTTTAAATCGATTTATGGATTGCACTATAAATACAGTGGCAAGTCTGTAGTGCCATCTAGAACTGTTGTGGCACAAAAAAATACTGCCGAAACTTTGGCGGCTGCGACAGTTGCTCCTGCAGCGGCTGCAGTAAAAGTAGCGCCAACAAATCCAGTAGCAGCGACTGTTTCGCCAGATTTAAAAGATCCTAATTTATTATATGCTCAACCAACAGAATCTGGTTATCAATTAATAGATAAAACTCCAAAAGTAGTTATGAAGCTTCTTAAGACTTCTCAACCAAATGTTTACATCGCGATAAAAGATAATGTTCAAGGTTCTTTGATTTTGAAAGAAGACGGACAATGGTATTTTGAGTCTTATCAGAATGACAAATTAGTTTCAGAAAAAATTGTAGTTAAATTCTAAATACAAAATACGGTTTAATAGCCGTATTTATCTTTCCAACGGTTCTTTAGAAATTCGCGGGTACTATTCTCTCTAGAATTGTTTCCAGGATTGTAAAGAACCGTTTCTTTTATAGCATCTGGTAAAAATTCTTGTTCTGCAAAATTATTGGCATAATCGTGAGAATATTTATATTCGTCTCCATAACCTAATTCCTTCATTAATTTGGTAGGAGCATTTCGTAAATGAATAGGAACAGGCAAATCGCCAGTTTGCTTTACTAACTGTTGAGCATTGCCAATTGCCATATAAGAAGCATTGCTTTTTGGCGAAGTAGCCAAATAAATTGCACACTGACTTAATATGATTCGGCTTTCTGGATATCCGATTGTTGTAACAGCCTGAAAAGTATTATTAGCCATTATCAGTGCAGTTGGATTAGCATTACCAATATCTTCGCTTGCTAGAATTAGCATTCTTCTAGCAATAAATTTTACTTCTTCGCCGCCTTCAATCATTCTGGCCAACCAATAAACGGCTCCATTAGGATCACTGCCTCGTATAGATTTAATAAACGCAGAAACGATATCGTAATGTTGTTCGCCAGTTTTATCATAAAGAACCGTGTTTTGTTGTACAAGTTCAAAAACGCGATCATTAGTAATTGTAATTTCATCACCAGCAGAAGCATTAATGACAAGTTCAAATACATTTAAGAGTTTTCTTCCGTCACCACCAGAAATGCGCAATAAGGCTTCTGTTTCTTTTAAATTTATTTTTTTTGTCAATAAATAAGCATCAGTTTTCATTGCACGTTGCAAAAGAGCTTCTAAATCGGCTTTTGTAAAAGCATTTAGTATATAAACTTGACAACGTGACAATAATGCAGGAATTACTTCAAAACTGGGGTTTTCGGTTGTAGCACCGACCAATGTTATCCA
>NZ_DHEI01000084.1:66224-68815 GCF_002399805.1 Flavobacterium sp. UBA4854 | reverse complement strand
GATTCTTGCGCAATAATTTGTGCCAAAGTTGTTTTTCCTGTTCCTGGAGGTCCCCAGAAAATCAATGAAGGAATTATTCCTTTTGAAATTTGTTGTGTTAAAGAACCGGTTGGACCAACCAAATGTTGTTGGCTTATATAATCTTCTAATTTTTGCGGACGAATACGCTCTGCTAAAGGTGCTTCCATATTACAAAATTACTGTTTTAAGATTTAAATTTCATTCATTCAAAAGTTAAAACAGTTCATGGAGAGATCGATTGTTCTGATTTGAGACAATTCTTTATCTTGGTATGACAAAATATCAGTAAATTATTTTTGGATAGTTTTTTGAGTTCTGTTAGATGTTATTTTCTAAAAATATGAGCGACACTAATTTTAAGTTTTCAAATTCGGTTATTGGACTTCCATTGTTTTTTGTCCTTTTTTTATGGATAATATATTGGCTTCAGATTCGCTTTGATTTTGATTTTTACCGATTCGGAATTTATCCTCGTGATTTTATTGGACTGCGAGGTGTTTTCTTCAGTCCATTCATTCATGAAAATTTAGATCATTTATACAATAATAGTATTCCGCTTGTAATATTATTGGCGGCGATGCAGTTTTTTTATCCAAAACAAACGTTTGGAGTTATAAGTTATGGAATAATATTTTCAGGATTGATTACTTGGGTAGTAGGAAGAGAGAATTTTCATATTGGAGCAAGCGGATTAATTTATGTTTTAGTTAGTTTTATTTTTTTTAAAGGTATTCAGACTAAATATTATAGATTGGTTGCATTATCCTTAACTGTGATTTTGCTTTATGGCGGAATGATATGGTATGTTTTTCCCGATGTTGATCAATCTATTTCTTGGGAAGGGCATTTAGCAGGACTTATTACGGGTTTTGTTTTGACTTTATTTTACAAAGCGCCCGAATATGCAAAACCAATTGTTTACGATTGGCAACGTCCAGATTTTGATCCTAGCCTTGATCCTTTCATGAAACATTTTGATGAAAACGGAAATTTTGTTACTTTTTCTCATGAAGACGAAGAAGGACAAATTCAGTATTTTTCGTCAAGCCATCCTGTAAATTATATAGTAATTAAAAAAGCTGATCAAGAAGAAGAAGCTGACCAGTAATTTTCTTTGAAATAAAAAGAGTAAATTTGTTAAACTAACAATTTAATTTTGAGCATTATGGAAATGAAGATTGTCGTTTTATTTTTGTTTTTTGTTTTTAATGCAAAAGGCGTTGCTCAATGTGAAATAAAAAATAGGGTGCAGGCAGATGGGAGTATGATCTACTATTTTGAGCCAACAGCTTTTTACACTACAAAATCAAAATCGCTGAAAATTAATATTGTTACAGACAAAGAACATTATTTCGTAGCACTGCAGCCTACGCCTTTTCCTGATAAGAAAGAAGGGAAAAAAATTAAGGACGATTTAATAATTCTTCTAGCAGATAACAAAACATATAAGCTAGCACATTACGATACTCAATATCGACGTAACGATTCTATAATGCAGGTACTTTATTTGATTGACGATAAAGATCTCGATGCGTTTTCTAATTACGAAGCTGTAAGTGCAGATATCAATATGCAGGGAACTGAATTTGTACGAAGCTATAATTTTAAGCTTCATAAAAACGCTATTGTTGAACAGCTTAAATGCTTTTTGAAGAAAGAAGAAAACTAACTTTATTCTTCGTCTTTTACTTCAGGATGTTTTTTGGCTTCAATTTTCTTTTTAAGATTTCGAAAAAAATTATTGAAACTTATAGTAAGCGAAGCTGCGTTGGTTGTTTGGTTTCCATTATTTCTTGGAAGATATTCGTTGCAATACGTTAATTCAACCTGAAAATCATCTGTAAATAAATAGCCAGCACCAATATTGAATCGATTTCGATCAAAAAAACTTTCTCCAGTAACATTTGCTCCAGATTTAAAATAAATTTCATCTGATGCAATCGCATATACGACTCCACTTCTTAAAAATTTACTGTTAATGGGCTGTATATATCTAATCTGTTGTCGGTATCTAAAAACATTTTCATATTGATCATCATCATTTTTAATATGACGATATTCAGTACGCATTCTTGTACTTAAAGTGTAACCTGTTTTGTGAAAATAATAAATGCCTTGAAGAGCAAACCGCCATTCGGGAGATTCGAACTGACCAATTTCGGGAACATCTCTGTTGCTGAAATAGGCAACAAAGGCAGAGAGTTTCCATCTGGGAGAAAAGTAATAATGTCCCCAACCTCTAATGGATCTTTGAATAGTATTTTCGAATAAATTTGGAGATGATTCAGAACTGCTATAAGCTGCAGCAAAATCAATTTCGGTTGCCCATTTTTTGCTTAAAGTCTGGTTAAACTGAATTTCATTCCAAAATTGATTGTATGTAGTATTTTGTCCGTAGCTGTTTGTAATTAATAGAATTACAAACAGGCATCGGAATATTGTAATTTTTGATTTTGAATTAGATTTTGAAAGCATTAATTAAAGGTATTTAATTATTTCATTCGCATCTTAATCTCTCAATGTATTTTTTAGATTCTTTGTCGAACAGCTTCGTATAGAAAAGCACCACA